>DAONEU010000027.1:11378-20268 GCA_035403245.1 Bacteroidales bacterium
TGTTTACCGGTATTACTTCAAATGCCTATCTTAATCGCTATGTTCAGATTTTTTCCATCTGCTTACGAATTGAGACAACAATCATTTTTATGGGCTGATGATTTATCTAGTTACGATTCAATTTTACAATTAGGATTTAATATTCCTTTCTATGGAGATCATGTGAGCTTATTCTGCTTATTAATGACTGTTGCTACTCTTATTTATACATGGTTAAATAATAAAATGATGACAACAGGTAGTGCTGATCAGATGAAAATGATGAAAGTATTCATGTACTTAATGCCTCTTATGTTCTTGGGTATGTTTAATAACTTTTCTGCCGGATTAAACTATTATTATTTATTGGTTAACTTGATCACTTTCTTACAAATGTTTATTTTTAGATATGCTATTAATGAGCATAAATTAAGAGCAAAGTTAAAAGCTAATATGTTGAAACCGGCCAAAAAATCCAAATTTCAATCTAAAATGGATGACTTGTTAAAACAACAACAACTACAACAAAATAACAAAAAAAAGTAATCAGGATATTTATTTTATAGTATCTTTGCACAGAAAAACATTATAACAACAAAAAAAAGTGTGAGATGGAAAATTTAGAAAAAAATGAAGTTTTGTCAAGAGCAGTGAGAGCGGGAAAACGTACTTACTTTTTTGATGTTAAAACAACTAAAAGTGATGAGAAATACCTCACAATCACAGAGAGCAAAAGAAAATTTAATCCGGATAACGGAACCTTCTTTTATGAAAAACATAAATTATTTTTATATAAGGAAGACTTTGATAAATTTCAAAATGCACTTCAAGGTGTTTTAGAGTTTATTGAAACAGGTGTTCTTCCCGATGAATCTCTATTTGATCAAACTTCTGACAATCGCAGATCAGACTTTAATTTTGAAGATTTGGAGGCATAACAATGGGTAAAATTATTGCTGTCGTTAACCAAAAAGGGGGAGTTGGAAAAACAACAACTGCCGTTAATTTGGCAGCATCACTTGCTGTTTTAGAGTTTAAAACATTACTGATCGATGCTGATCCACAGGCAAATGCAACTATGGCAGTCGGCGTTCAGGAAAATGAAGTGGAATTTTGTATCTATGATTGCCTTATGGGAGATCAGTTTGTTGCTGATATTATCCGTCCTTCTAATACCCCAAATTTAGATCTTTTACCTTCTCATATTGATTTGGTTGGTGCTGAATTGGAATTGATCTCACTGGATAGGAGAGAATATCGTTTAAAAGATGCTCTTCTTGCTATTAAAAATGAATACGATTTTATAATCATCGATTGCGCACCATCTTTAGGTTTGATTACAGTTAATGCTTTAGTTGCTGCTAATTCAGTTATAATTCCTGTTCAATGTGAGTATTTTGCACTGGAAGGCCTAGGTAAACTCTTAAATACCGTTAGAATTGTTCAGAGTGGCATGAATCCAAACTTAACAATCGAAGGTATTCTACTAACCATGTACGATTCCAGAACAGCTCACTCTAATGCAGTAGTTGCAGATGTCCGTCAATATTGTAAAAATGTGGTTTTTGAATCCATGATCGCCAGAAATATTAAAATTAGTGAAGCTCATTCTAATGGAGTCCCTAGCATTTTATATGATATAAAATCTAGAGGCACTGCTAACTATTTGAGCTTAGCAAAAGAAATTCTGGTTAAAAATGGGTTGATAAAACAAGAATAAAATAATAATGGAGAAAAAAACACCCAACAGATTAGGTAGAGGACTCGGTACACTCCTAGGAGGAGCTGAAATTCCTGTTGTTGCCGATACTATTGTCAATGCTAAAAGTGATCCCGGTACTTTAATAAAAATCGATTCTATTGAGATAAATCCTCACCAACCTCGTGTCGATTTTGATCAAAAATCATTGGAAGATCTTGCCATTTCAATTAGAACCTATGGCTTAATTCAACCTATTACTGTTCGTCCTATCACTCATGGCAAGTATCAACTAATCTCCGGTGAAAGAAGATTCAGAGCATCTAAAATGGCAGGATTAACTGAAATCCCTGCTTATGTTAGAACTGCGGATGACCTCCTTTCTCTTCAAATGGCACTTGTTGAAAATGTTCAAAGAGAAAATCTAAATGCTATCGAAATTGCAGTTTCTTACCAAAGACTTCTGGAAGAATGTGAACTCTCTCACGAAGAATTAAGTAACAAAGTGGGTAAAGATAGAACTACAATCACTAACTACCTTAGACTCTTAAAACTTTCAAGAGATGCTCAAATAGCTGTTCGTGATAAAAAAATCTCAATGGGTCATGCTAGAGCCATCATAACTATTGAAGATGATATACTTCAATCTAAAATTGTTAAAGAGATTATTTCCGGTGAACTTTCTGTTCGCCAAACAGAATCTCTTGTTAAAAAATATAACGTTTCAAATTCTAAACTGAAAACTAAAGTTAAAATTAATATTTCAGATCAATTGGTTAATTTTTCTACAGAATTGTCTAAAAAATTAAACACTAGAGTGAAAATTTCGAAAGAACTTTCCGGTAAAGGTAAAATCTCAATCCCTTTTGGATCTGAAGAGGAGCTGAATAAAATTATTGAACGATTAAATAACTTATAATATTTAATCCTATTTCTCGTTTTACGGTAAATTTTTAATCTATGAAATCAATGAAAACTATCTTATCTTTTATGGTCGTTTTCATTTTTATATTGAGCTCAGTTTCAGCTCAAAATGATTCAGTATCTGCTAAATTACCAAAGTTTTCATCCGATATTCAACTTAAACATAACCCGAAAATAGCATCCTATCTTTCTATTATTCCGGGAGCCGGACAAATCTATAACAAAAAATACTGGAAATTACCTATCATCTATGCCGGATTAGGAACTGCCTCTTATCTAATAAATTACTATTACAATAAAAGTCAATATTATAGAGACGAGTACGTTTATAGGATCAATAATGGGGTTGCTTTTCATAATCCTGATTTAGCAGATAAACCGACTGAAAATATTCTAGCTACTCGTAATACTTACAGAAGTAGAATGGAAATCTCGATTGCAACTTTTGCTATTATTTATGCATTAAATATTCTGGATGCTACAGTTGATGCGCATTTGTATTATTTTGATATTTCTGATGACCTTTCCATGACTCTAAAACCTTCTTTGCAAATGTATCAGTATTCAGGCAATTATACTTTTGCCCCTTCAGTTGGTCTAAAACTAAAACTAAAATGATGAAAAGTGTAGCTTTAATTGGTTATGGAAAAATGGGTCATGAAGTGGAGAAAATCTTACATGATTTTAACATTCCAATTGGGGTAATCATAGATACAGAATCAGATTGGAATTTAAAATGGGAACAATTTCTAAAATGTGATGTAGCTATTGAGTTTACAACTCCTGAAATAGCACCTGAAAATTTTAAAAAGTGTTTTTTAAATAATATTCCATTAGTTTCAGGGACTACGGGTTGGTATTCCAGTTTCTATGAAATAATTGAATCTGCAAATCAACATCAGGCATCGTTCATTTATGGCACTAACTTTTCAATTGGGGCTAATCTTTTTTTCTCTGCAGTCACTTTTATGTCTCAAATAATGAATCAACAAACTCAATATGACTGTTTTGTTGAGGAGACCCATCATGTCACTAAAAAAGATGCACCAAGTGGTACTGCCATTTCAACTGCTGAGTTGATTCTTCAAAATTTCAAAGCTAAAAATGAATGGGTTAAAGGAGATGCTTCAGAAAAGAGACAACTTTCAATTTATTCCAATAGAGTGGGGGAAGCTGTTGGAGAACATACTGTAACTTTTTCATCGATTGAAGACTCACTAACTATTATTCATCGGGCTAACAATAGAGTTGGTTTGGCGACAGGTGCTGTAAAATCTGCTTTGTGGTTATTGAAAAATCCCGGTATTTATAATTTTTCTGAAATCTTCATGAAAATATAACTAAATGAAATCTATATTAACCTTAAAATCTAACCAATGAATCTATCACCAACATTCGTTTATATTACACTCCTTATTTCCTTTATTGGCTTTCAATTTGGGTTGTGGAGTATCTTTAAAAAAGCAAACAAAAATCCATGGCTGAGCCTTATTCCCATTTACAATAGTTGGATTTGGCTTAAAGTTCTATCTCGCCCATGGTGGTGGATGATTTTTATCTGTACTCCTTTTATCAGCATCTTTATGTTCTTAATGATGATTTGGAAAACAATCAGATTATATGGAAAAACAAGCTATCTATACTTGATTCCAGGAACTATATTTTTTATGTTCTATTTGCCTTATCTTGGATTTTCTAAAAATGAAAAATATACAACCTTAGAACAATTACCAAAATTTAAAAAGAGTCAAGCTCGTGATTGGGGTGATGCACTAATCTTTGCAGTTGCTGCTGCCTACATTATTCGATCATTTCTAGTTGAGTTTTATGCAATTCCAACATCTTCTATGGAAAGTTCATTGATGGTGGGTGATTATCTTGCGGTGAATAAAATTGAATACGGAGCAAGAGTCCCTATGACTCCTCTCGCAATTCCTTTTGTTCATCATACCATTCCTCTCACTAAATCAACAAAATCTTACGTAGAATGGATTAAATTGCCTTACATGAAATTCCCAAAATTAGATGAAATTAAAAGGGGAGATGTGGTGGTCTTTAACTATCCTGATGGTGATACAGTTGCCATTGAACGTCAAAACGAAAGTTATTATGGTATCGTTCGTGAATTTGAAACTATTCTTAATCCAAAAGCACCTGAAGATATTTTGAAAAAAGCTTTCAATAAATATGGGATGGAAGGGTATAATTATTTCAATAGTAAATACCCCGGCCCTTACTATGCCGGTAAAGGAAAAGATGTTGTAGCTCAGGAATATAAAGTGGTTGTAAGGCCTGTTGATAAAAGAGAAAATTATGTTAAAAGATGTATTGCTATTCCAGGAGATAAATTGGAAGTGATTAATTCTCAATTATATATCAATGGAAAACCAGCTCATAATCCAAAAAGAATGCAATCTTCTTATGAAGTGGTGGATCCAAATAAAATGGGATTAAACTCCAATAAACGTAAAATGCTCAATATCAATGAAGAAGATATGGGTAGAATGACCGATTCCTCTTTCTTCTACTGTCTTAATAAAGAACAAGTGAAAAAAATCACCTCTTATGGATTTCATGTTAAACCATTGATTGATGAACCCGGTATTTATGACCCATCCATTATGCCTCATGATCCTAGATATAATTGGAATAAAGACAATTTTGGCCCCATTATCATACCTAAGAAAGGGACAACAGTAACCATTAATGATTCAACAGTTTTACTATACGAAAAAATCATTAGAAACTACGAGCATAACACATTGGAAGTTAATGGAAATAAAGTGTATATCAACGGAAAAGAAGTAAATACTTACACTTTTAAAATGGATTACTATTTTATGATGGGTGATAATAGACATAATTCGGCTGATTCCAGATTCTGGGGTTTTGTTCCGGAGAATCATATCGTTGGTAAAGTTTGGTTCGTTTGGTTATCCTTAGATAAATTCAAAACATTGTCTGAAGGTAAAATCAGATGGAGTAGAATGTTTAAAGGATGTTCTGACGAGTAGAATTCTTATTATATTTGTGAAAAATATTTGTAAATAATTAAAAATAGAAAAAATGAAAAAATTAAATGTATTATTCTTAGCTATAATAGTGATTTTAAGTGTCACTGTATCAGCACAAAAACCATTTTCCGGTAAAATTAAATATAAAACAACAATAACCGGAACAGATGACCCAAGTGTTACTTCACAAGAGATCCCTGAAACAGAAATATTAATTTTGGGAAATTTAACCAAATCTGTAACTGCTCAACAGTTTGGATCTATGACCAAAATATCAAATGGTGACGATAAAACGATCACTATTCTTTTGGAATTTAATGGAATGGGGAAATTTTATATGACAGTTACAGATTCACTTCTTAAAGAAGAACAAAAATTTGTTTCTTTAAAGTATGACTATCTTGATGAAACTAAACAAGTTGCCGGATACACTTGCAAAAAAGTCAAATGTACACAAACTAACTTAGAAACCGATGAAGAAACAGTTGTTTATGTTTATGTTTCAAATGAAATTGCGAATAGTGACAAAATAAATTTTGATCAGTTTGTAGGTTTAGTTGGTTTTCCAATGATCATAGAATCTCCTTATAATGAAGAGACTCCCGGAGCAATGGTTCATGTTGAAGTAATGGAAGTTGATGTTGCTTTCAAAGTTAAAAACATTGATTTCTTATTACCATCTGATGCAGTATATGTTAAAGATGAAAAAGATTTAATGGAAAAATTAGGAATTCAAGCTCCAGAAGAATAATTTATAGCTTATTTAACTTCTATGATAAAGTAGTATTCACTATTATTATTATAAACTTTTTCAAAATCCACTTCTCGAAGTGGATTTTTCTTTTTAATATAACCTGATAGTGTGTACAATTTGTAATTGAATTTCGATAGATATCGGAACAAATCTAATGGTTTAGTATCATAAAATTCACTACTGCCAAGCCCACACTCAAAGATGATAATGGGTTGATCCCTTTTCAATAACGCTTCAGCTCCTTTTAAAACATCAAATTCACCACCTTCAACATCGATTTTTATAAAATCAATCTTATCTTCACATTTAATCAAGGAATCCAAACGCTCCGTTTGAATTTGTAAAATTTCAATATCCGGATTTTCTACCTTATATTTTCTCTTCTTTAAGCCACTGTATGCAGGAGCATTCTTTACGTATACAAACTCAGAGGTTTTTGAAGTGTATGACAATGCATAAGGAAAAATTTGAGCATTTTCTTTGAACTCTGAAATTAATTTATTATACAATTCAGGAATAGGCTCAAAGGCAAAATGTTTTCCTTTAGGTGCTAAATGGATCATTTTTCTTAGAATTTCACCTTTATGACAGCCAACGTCTATACAATTGGAATCTTTTTGAATCACTTGTGCCATAATTTTATTAGTGAGGCGATCGTATTCTAAATTTTTTGTTAAATCCAGATGTAAAGTTTGCAAAATATTTCTTGCGATCTCTTTTATATTCATATAGTTACAACAGTTTATTCTATTCTGATTATTTTATGTTCAATATCATGTTGAAATAAAATCTCTTTGATCCTCGCTTCATCTGTATCTGTAATAAAAACCTGACCAAAATGATGCTTTCCAACTAATTCAAGCAATTGATTAATTCTTCTCCCATCCAGTTTATCAAAAATATCATCTAATAAAAGCAAAGGTTTACTATTCTTACATTTATATATGTAGTCGTATTGAGCTAATTTTAAAGCTAATGCAAACGATTTTTGTTGACCTTGAGATCCAAATCTTTTTAAAGGATTTTCATTTATAATAAATTTAAAATCATCTTTGTGTATTCCAAAATTGGAAAACCCACTTTTAAGATCTTGAATTTCAGATGATTTTAATCCTTCTTGAAAAATTGTATTTTGTAATTGAGACTCATAAACAATATCAACAGATTCACTGTTTTGAGCTAAATAATTGTAATACTTTTTAAAATCATCAAGTATAGATCCAATAAAACTATTTCTCTTTTCAAAAATGTAAATTGCAAAAGGGGCGATTTGATCATTATAAATCTGAAGCAACTCTGTATTTTGGTGTTCTCGATTTAATATTTGTTTTAAAACTATATTTTTATTATTAAGAATTTTCTGATAACTAATAAGTTGAGATAAATATTCACGATCTGATTGGGAGATAATAATATCAAAAAACTTGCGTCTAAGCTCGCTCCCTTCATTAATGATATCATTATCGTAAGGAGAAACCATGATTAATGGATAAAGCCCGATATGATCACTCAATCGATCATACTCCTTTTGATTATTTTTCATGGACTTTCGTCCATTTTTATAGATACAACTAATTCTGTTTGATGAATTTTCATTAAAATCAGCATAAAAGTCACCATGAATTGCAAAAAAATCTTCATTAAACTGAAGAGAAAAGTTATCCTGAGCAGTAAAATAGCTTTTACAAAAGGATAAATAGTGAATAGCATCTAATAAATTTGTTTTTCCACTACCATTATTTCCCAAAATACAATTCACATTTTCGTGAAATGAAAATTCAGCTGAATTATAATTTTTGAAATGAGTAAGAAATAAATTTTTAAGAACCATTCTAAACTAGATTCATATATTTGATTTTCAATTGATTAAATAATTCAGCATCATAGATATCTACGTCATTATTTTTTACATGTCCCATGACTAATCTAGGTTTTTCACCTGAATTATCAAAGAACATCACATTGTCGCAAATATCCATATAATGATTGAAAAAATTGTATAAACCTCTTTCATACCTTCTTTCGATTACATCTTCCGGAACGTTATGTCCACCTTGAGAAACCCTCAGTTTAACACGTTGTTTTGCAAGATCAGTACTATTGAGCCAAAAAAAGAGTAGATTGACTACAAAATTTTGTTCTTGAGCCATGTGCACTTTTTCAATATAGGATAAAGCAGATAATGTGGTTTCTACAGCAAAATTGGACTCTTTTTTCAACAAAGATTCCAATCTGGAATGGAGTAAGCGAACAGCAGGGTAGGTGACTGAATCGGGATTGAGAGGATTCAGACCTCTGGCAATTTCGTCTAAATTAACAAATTCTTTACATTCAAGCATTTCGGGTAACATATAAAAAGCGGCAGTTGTTTTTCCTGCTCCATTACAACCCGATATGATATACATGTTTTTCATAGAAATTATATGCAAAGATATGAATAAAGTTCCTATTTTCGTAAACAAATTTCTTAAAAAAAATAAATAGATTTTTTTTTATTGGGAAGGCAACATTATCACTAAA
>DAONEU010000028.1:0-9239 GCA_035403245.1 Bacteroidales bacterium
GGAATGCCCAAAAGAGTGAAGAGATAAGAGTTAAGAGTGAAGAGTGAAGAGTGAAGAGTTATTTGAAGTAAAAAGTAAAAAGTAAAAAGTAAAAAGTAATACCCAGAACCCTTTGGCCCTTAGCCTTTCCCCCTTCGCCTAATTAGCTCATTAGCTTATTAGCTTATTAGCACATTTTTTTTGTATCTTTGCCAAAAAAAATTAATAAAATGGAATTACTTGATTGTAAGGATTTTAAAGATACCAGATCCGGCTTTGGACAAGGGCTATTAGAACTTGGTAGAGAAAATCCTGATGTTTTTGCGCTATGTGCTGACTTAACAGGCTCATTAAAAATGGATGCTTTTGTAAAAGAGTTTCCGGAAAGATTTGTTCAAATTGGTATCGCTGAAGCCAATATGATTGGAATTTCTGCAGGTTTGGCTTTAAGTGGAAAGATCCCTTTTGCAGGCAGTTTTGCCGGTTTTGCTACCGGTAGAGTGTATGATCAAATCAGAATGGTTGTTGCTTACTCTAACCTAAATGTTAAAATCGCTGCTTCTCATGCCGGAATCACCCTAGGAGAAGATGGTGCAACACATCAGATCATGGAGGATATTGGATTGATGAAAATGCTTCCCAATATGGTGGTTTTAAATCCTTGTGACTATAACCAAACCAGAAATGCTACGATTGCAGCTGCAAAACATGTGGGTCCCGTTTATCTAAGATTTGGACGTCCGGTTGTTCCTAATTTTACCCCAATCGATCAACCATTCGAAATTGGAAAAGCTATTAAAATGGTTGAAGGTGAAGATGTTACAATCTTTGCTACCGGACATTTGGTTTGGCATGCTTTAGAAGCAGCTCAGGAATTGAAACAAAGAGGAATATCTGTTGAAGTAATAAATATTCATACCATTAAACCATTGGACGAAGAGGCAGTCTTAAAAAGCGTATCGAAAACGAAAAGAGTGGTTACTGCAGAAGAGCATCTATTCAATGGCGGTTTAGGAGACTCCATTAGTCAGTTGTTGTCCCGCAAAATGCCTGCTCCCGTTGAGTATGTAGCGGTTGATGATCAATTTGGAGAATCAGGAACCCCTGCTGAATTGATGAAAGCATACGGTTTAGATACAGAACACATTATAAAAGCTGTTGAAAAAGTATTAACACGATAGTCAAGAATAGATAGTCTGATGGCGCATCCGAATGACGAGTATATCCTAGAAATGTTTGCTACTGAAAAAACCAGAGAGCAAGCTTTTGGATTGTTGATGCGCAAATATAATACTGAAATTTATAATTCGGTTAGACGAATTGTTTTTTCTCATGATGATGCAGACGATATCGTTCAAAATGTTTTGATTAAAATCTGGAAACATCTGGCCTCATTCAGAGGAGATTCCTCCTTAAAAACATGGATTACCAGAATCTGTGTCAATGAGTCTTTGACCTTTATAGACAAAAAGAAGCGGATGTTACAGCTTGATGATGAAGAATATGTGGAAAGAGTTTTAAGTTCTATTCCGGATGATTCTCATTTCTCATCAGATCAAATTGTTCAAATGGTTCAAACCGGGATTCAATCCTTACCGGAAAAGCAACGGGTTGTTTTTACGTTAAGATACTATGATGAAATGCCCTACGAAGAGATGTCAAAAGTTTTAGATACTTCTGTTGGAGCATTAAAAACTTCCTACCATTTTGCAGTAAAAAAAATGGAAGAATTTTTATCGAAGCATTAAACCTTATAATGAAATAATAGTCAATATCCATGAATAATAACCCTGAAAATATCATGAAAAAGTTGGAATCATACGGAAAAGAGACCGGTTTTACCGTTCCGGATGGGTATTATGATGACTTGTACCAAAAAATGATGGGCAAAATTGCCGTTGAAAAACAAAAGACAACTCATCGTAAGCAACTTTTAAGGTTTTCTCTAGTCAGTGGAGCTGCAGCAACTGTAGCACTTCTCATTACCCTGAATTTCATATTAAATACAAGTGATGTACAACCTTTATCACAACCTAATCCATTGATGGGAAAAGTGAAAGATAGTTTACATTTAACAACTACATCTACCCCTGTATTTGCTGAAAATAGTAGTTTGAAAGCATCAGATGATGTGGTTGAAGATCAACCTAAAACGACTCCTAAAACTGCTCCTGTAAAAGAAAGAGATGCTTCAACGTCAAAAAAAGTTGAAAAAATGACAGATGAAACTACCGTTCTTTCTGTGATGGAATTTTATGAAGAGGATGCCCGGTCTGACGAATTTACAGAAACCTTAATGGATTTAGAGTGTTATTACGATTTTTAAAATTAAAAAGATGAAAAAAGTTGTAATATATATATTGGTACTATTTCTGAGTTCAACTCTAAATATACTGTCGGCTCAAACGCACGACTCAATTCCGCACACTTGTGATTCTGTTGTAGTGAATAAATCTGCCCCACAATCGATCTTTATTGAAGACAATTGTCAATCTATTATGTCCATCAAAAAAGAGTTTGTAAAAAAATATTTACTGTTAACAGAAAATGAAGCCAAACAATTCTGGCCCATTTATAATGAATATTTAAGACAAGAGTCTTTGATTTATGATAAGTATCGTTTTGAGTTAGAGAAAAGAAAAATCAAAACACAAAATGGGAAAGTAAATCCGAATATTTCGACAGATGAAGAGATTTTAGACTATTTAGATTTATATTATCAGACTAGGGAATCGACCACTTTATTAGAGCAAAAGCTCTATTTAGACCTCAAAAAGGTGTTGACTCCAAGGAATCTGCTGTACTTTTTAGATCTCGAAAAGTCCTTTAAATCAAGGGTTAAGGATAAAGCAAAGGGCGCTTGTCCTAGAAATAAATAGAAAAATGAACGCTTAACTGATTTTTTTTGAAGTTAAGCGTTTTTTGCATCAAAAAAAATTGTATTTTTGCAGACCCAAAAAAATGGGTCAAATTTATTGTAAATTAAAAGATTAAATTTTTGATTGTATGCCTACAATACAACAGTTAGTTAGAAAAGGAAGAAAAAAAATGACTTCGCAAAGCAAGTCAAAAGCGTTAGACGCTTGCCCACAAAGACGTGGTGTTTGTTTAAGAGTTTACACAACAACTCCAAAAAAACCGAATTCAGCAATGCGTAAAGTTGCCAGAGTACGTATGACCAATGGAAAAGAGATCAATGCTTATATTCCAGGTGAAGGTCATAACTTACAAGAGCACAGTATCGTACTCGTTAGAGGAGGTCGTGTAAAAGATTTACCAGGTGTAAGATACCATATCGTTCGTGGAGCATTAGACTCTGCAGGTGTATCTGGTCGTTTACAAGGTAGAAGTAAATACGGAACAAAACGTCCAAAGAAAAAAGCTTAATCAGCTTTAAAAATGTAAATGGGGTGCCAAAATGGGTTACCCGAGAGTAAATAACAATTATTGAAGTTACAAAACAATGAGAAAATCAAAACCAAAAAAACGGATCATCCTTCCAGATCCAAAATTTAATGACGTGATGGTTACGAAATTCGTAAACAACCTCATGTTACAAGGAAAAAAATCGACTGCTTTCGAAATTTTTTATGACGCAATGGACATCATTGAAGAGAAATTAAAAGAGAGCCCATTAGAAATTTGGAAAAAAGGTTTAGCAAACATTACACCAGCTATCGAAGTAAAGAGTAGAAGAATTGGTGGTGCTTCATTCCAAATTCCAACTGAGCTTCGCCCTGAAAGAAAGCAATCAGTAGGTATGAAAAATTTAATTTTATTCGCACGTAAACGTCATGAAAAAACAATGGCCGCTAAATTAGCAGCTGAAATCATGGCCGCATATAAAGAAGAGGGTGCAGCTTTCAAACGTAAAGAGGATATTCATAGAATGGCTGAAGCCAATAAAGCTTTTGCTCACTTTAGATTTTAATCTGCATAATCTTACTGTAGGAAAGGATCGTTATGTCTGAAGAGTTGCTGAGTATTAGAAATATTGGTGTAATGGCACATATAGATGCCGGAAAAACCACAACTACAGAAAGAATCCTTTACTACACCGGGAAAAACTACAAAATAGGTGAAGTCGATGAAGGCACTGCAACCATGGATTGGATGGTTCAGGAACAAGAAAGAGGTATAACTATTACCAGCGCAGCTACCACAGTCTTTTGGAAACACCAATCAACCGACTACAAAATCAACATCATAGACACTCCCGGCCATGTTGATTTTACAGTTGAAGTAGAACGTTCTTTGAGAATATTGGATGGAGCCGTAGCACTTTTTTGCGCCGTCGGAGGCGTAGAAGCTCAGTCTGAAACAGTTTGGAGACAAGCCAATAAATATGATGTAGCTCGTATATGTTACATTAATAAATTGGATAGATCAGGCGCAAATTTTTTCTCAGTCCTTAATCAGATTAAAGAAAAATTACATGCAACCCCTGTAGCCCTCCAGATCCCTATCGGTATCGAGGATACTTTCTCCGGTATTGTGGATCTTGTTGAGATGAAAGCATACGAATGGGATGAAGATGATCAAGGTATGACCTATTATGATATCGATATCCCAGAAGAGCTGATGGATGAGGTTCTCGAATACAGAACCTTACTAATCGAGAAGTTAGCTGACTTAGATGAAGATCTGATGATCAAATATTTCGATGATCCTGATGCCATTACACCCGACGACCTTATCGCCATCATTAGAAAAGGGACCATTTCAAGAGCTATTCAACCGGTTTTATGTGGATCTTCCTTTAAAAATAAAGGAGTTCAGAGATTGATTGATGCGATTGTGATGTATTTACCTTCACCCCTTGACCTACCCGCTGTTTCAGGAATAAATCCTAAAACTGAAAAAGAGGAAATTCGTACAATGGATGAAAAAGGCCCTTTTGCTTCTGTTGCTTTTAAAATCGCAACAGATCCTTATGTTGGCAAACTTACCTTTATCAAAGTGTATTCCGGAAAATTGAGTACAGGAGAGGTAGTTTATAATGTAACTTCAGGAAAAAGAGAGAGAGTCTCTAAAATCCTGCAAATGCATTCTAATAAACAAACTCAATTGGATTCAGTGTCAGCCGGAAATATTGTTGCTTTAGTTGGGATGAAAGAGATCAAAACCGGAGATAGCTTGTGTGAAGAAAAAGCACCTATCATGCTGGAAAATATCGATTTCCCCGAACCTGTAATTCATATTGCAGTGGAACCTAAAACTAAAGATGATGAAGACAAACTTATGTCCTCTTTGGCTAAATTGTCTGAAGAAGATCCTACTTTCGTTGTAAAACAAAATGAGGAATCAGGTCAGTTGGTGATCAGCGGGATGGGAGAACTTCACTTAGAGATTCTGCTTGATCGTCTAAAAAGAGAATTTAATGTTGCTTGTAATCATGGAAAACCTAGAGTAGCTTACAAAGAAGCATTGCTGTCTGAAATTAAACATTCTGAAACCTATAAACGACAAACCGGTGGTCGAGGATCATACGCAAGTATTACTTTCAAAATTGACCCAACCGATCTATCCCGTAGAGGTTTCACAATGGAAAATCAGGTAAAGGATCAAACACTTACCAAAGAATACCTTAATGGTATTGAGAAAGGGTTTACCATTGCTATGAACAATGCGAAATATGGATTTCCTTTAGAATCCTTACATGTAACATTGACAGATGCTAATGCGCACACGGTAGATTCAGATGCGATGGCATTTGAAATCTGTGCCAAAATTGGTTTTAGAGAAGCGATCAGAAATGCACAAACAGTCGTTTTAGAGCCTATTATGAAAGTTGAAGTAGTAACACCGGATGAGTTTATCGGAAATGTTACCGGAGATTTAAACAAACGTAGAGCTGTATTAGATTCTGTTGATGCAAAGATTGGATTCCAGATCATAAAAGCACAGGTACCCCTAGCTGAGATGTTTGGTTATGTAACAGGACTAAGATCTATAAGTACAGGTAGAGCAACCTATAGTATGGAATTTTTAAAGTATGCACGTGTTCCCGAAGATATAGAAGAGATCATTCTTACAAAAGGAAGATTCGCTTTATTATAATAAATTAGTAAAAAAACAATTCACAATTCAATATAAAAATGAGCCATAGAATTAGAATCAAATTAAAATCTTTCGACCATACATTGGTTGATAAGTCTGCTGAAAAAATCGTTAAGACGATTAATGCAGTTAGAGAAGACAAAGTTGTATTAGTTGGACCTATTCCACTTCCAACCCACAAAAAAATCTTCACAGTAAACCGTTCCACTTTTGTTAACAAAAAATCAAGAGAGCAATTTGAGCTTTCAACTTACAAAAGATTATTGGATATTTACGGAACTACATCAAAAACTATTGATGCGTTAATGAAATTGGAATTACCAAGTGGCGTTGACGTAGAGATCAAAGTTTAATGATGGATAATGGAATTTAGATTCCATTTCTTTAAGAAAAACAAATTGCGAGAAATCGCGTAGTAATAAATTTAATTAATTTTTTAAAAATGTCTGGATTAATAGGAAAAAAAATTGGGATGACTAGCATTTACGATGCCTCTGGTAAGATAGTACCATGCACAGTTATCGAAGCTGGTCCTTGCGTTGTTACGCAAGTTAAAACCGTTGCAACCGACGGTTACGATGCCATCCAATTAGGATTCGATGAAAAGAAAGAAAAGAGGACAACAAAATCTCTAAAGGGTCATTTTGAAAAAGCAGGAACAACTCCAAAAAAAGTTTTGAAAGAGTTTACCCGTTTTGAAGAAGATCACAGAAAAGCATTTGGAGATGTGTTGGACGTAACTATTTTCGTTGAAGGAGAGTTTATTGACGTAAGTGGAGTATCAAAAGGAAAAGGTTTCCAAGGTGTTGTAAAACGTCATGGATTTCGTGGAGTTGGAGATGCTACACACGGTCAACATAACCGTTTAAGAGCCCCTGGTTCATTAGGTGCATCATCATGGCCTTCAAGAGTAATGAAGGGAATGAGAATGGCTGGAAGAACCGGTGGTGACAAAGTAAAAATGATCAATTTACAAATTGTAAAAATTGTAAAAGAGAAAAACTTATTATTAATTAAAGGTTCCGTACCAGGACCTAATGGTTCATATTTAATTATTGAGAGATGGAGTTAAGAGTATATAAAATAGACGGAAGCGAAACATCTAAGGTGATCACATTAAATGATTCCATTTTTAATGTAGAACCTAATGATCACGCTATTTGGCTTGATGTTAAACATTATTTAGCCAATCAAAGACAAGGAACTCACGATACATTGGAAAAATCAACAATTTCTGGTAGTACCAGAAAGTTGAAAAAACAAAAAGGTACTGGTGGCGCACGTGCCGGTAGTATCAAATCTCCAACAATTCGTGGTGGTGCAACAGCTTTTGGTCCACATCCAAGAGATTATAGCTTCAAATTAAACAAGAAAATCAAACGTTTGGCTCGTTTTTCAGCTTTAACTTATAAAGCACAAGAAGAAAAGATTCTTGTTATTGAAGATTTCTCATTGGAAGCTCCAAGAACTAAAACTATGATTGATTTACTAAAAAAATTCAATCTTGAGAACACAAAAACATTAGTATTAGCAAATGATGCTAACAAAAATGTGTATCTATCATCTCGCAATTTACAAAGAACAAAAGTGATCAGAGCTTGTGATGTAAATACATATGATGTATTAAATGCAAAGCAATTGGTAATTTTCGAAAACAGTTTTGCTGATTTCGACAGAATGATCAACGAATAGTTCGCAACATTATTGATAACATTAAATCAGATAAGAAAAAATGAACGTATTAATTAAGCCCATTATTAGTGAAAAAATGCAAGCGGTTTCAGAAAAATTTAACCGCTACGGTTTCATTGTTGACAGAAAGGCTACCAAACCGCAAATTAAAAAAGCAGTTGAGGATACATACGGTGTTAAAGTTGAAAGAATCAACACGCTAATTCAACGTGGAAAAGCTACAACTCGTATTACCAAAGCAGGAGCTGTAAACGGACAAAAAAACACCTTTAAAAAAGCGATAGTTTTTGTAAATAGTAAAGATAAAATTGATTTTTATAGCAATATATAACAATGGCACTAAAAAAATATAAACCAGTAACGCCCGGTCAACGTTTTAAAGTTATTAGCACGTTTGACGAGATTACCACAAATAAACCTGAAGAAAGTTTATTATGCCCTAGCCCTAGGTCAGGCGGTAGAAATAATAGTGGTAAAATGACAATGCGCTACCTCGGTGGCGGTCATAAAAAAATGTATCGTTTTATCGACTTTAAAAGAGATAAAGACGGAATCCCTGCTACAGTTAAAACCATTGAGTATGATCCTAACAGATCTGCACGTATTGCTTTATTATTCTATGCAGATGGTGAAAAACGTTATATCATAGCTCCTCATGGACTAAAAGTTGGTCAAGTTATCCTTTCAGGTAATGGAGTATCTCCAGACTTAGGAAACTGCTTGCCACTTGGTCAAATTCCATTTGGGTCAACTGTACATAACGTTGAACTTCGTCCCGGACAAGGCGCAAAAATGGCACGTAGTGCCGGTTCTTACGCTCAATTAATGTCTAGAGACGGTAAATATGCAACTCTAAGATTACCTTCCGGTGAAACTCGTATGATCCTTTGCGATTGTCGCGCTACTATCGGTATGGTTTCTAATATTGACCATAACTTGGAAGTATCTGGTAAAGCAGGTAGATCACGTTGGTTAGGACGTCGTCCTCGCGTTCGTGGTGTAGTTATGAACCCAGTCGATCACCCAATGGGTGGTGGTGAAGGTCGTGCCTCCGGTGGACATCCTCGTTCTAGAAACGGTATTCCTGCTAAGGGATATAGAACTAGAGCGCCTAAAAAACACTCTGACAAATATATTATAGAAAAAAGAAAAAAATAATTTTAAAATAAAATAATATGAGTCGTTCGTTAAAAAAAGGTCCATATATCCACTATAAACTCGAGAAGAGAGCCGCTGAAGCTCAAGAATCAGGTAAGAAATCTACAATCAAAACCTGGTCACGCGCTTCTATGATCTCCCCTGACTTCGTTGGCTTAACTATCGCTGTTCATAACGGAAACAAATTTATCCCTGTTTACGTTACTGAAAATATGGTAGGTCACAAATTAGGTGAATTCGCTCCAACTCGTATCTTTAGAGGCCACGCTGGACAAAAAGATAAAGGAAAAAAATAATTTTTTCCCTTATATATCAAAAAAAAAGCTCCGATTTTAGGAGCTTTTTTTTTT
>DAONEU010000028.1:9339-19891 GCA_035403245.1 Bacteroidales bacterium
ATTTTTTCCCTTATATATCAAAAAAAAAGCTCCGATTTTAGGAGCTTTTTTTTTTGATGTAATATTAAGAAATGTCTATTTTTTAAATTTTACTAAAACCCAATAACTAATACCTTATAACTATTTAATTATCGAAACTGACCCTTTAGTCATCATTTTACGACCATTTAGATTTTCATAGTTGATTACATAAGTAAAAATTGATTCCATCTCAATAGGAATACCATTGATTTTTCCATCCCAGCCCAGTTCAATATTGTAACTAATGAATACCAATTGTCCGAATCTGTTGTAGATTTTTAATGAATAACCGTTTCGATTCACTTCTCTCATAACAGGGAGAAAAATGTCATTCAAACCATCATCATTAGGTGTAAACGAATTAGGAATAAAAATATCTGTATCTCCAATAATTGAAACAATTTTGGCTACAGAATCGATACATCCAAACTCATTTGTAGCAACTAGTGTTACAACATAATCACCTTCCTGATTATAATCGTGAGTTGGATTCTCCATATTTGATGTTGCAAAATCTCCGAAAGACCAATACCAGTTATCCGAATTTTGAGAGCAATTTTCAAAAGTGATTGGAATATTCATCCCATTCCCAAATGGGAATGTAATATCAAAACATGCATCTGGACCGGGAATCTCACCAATTTTAAAGTTCAATGTTACACTGCAATCACCTGATGATACAATAACACTATAGTCACCGGGCGCAAGATTTGACGCACTATTGTTGTTAAAAGTTATTATTGGGCCCCAGTCAAATGTGTAATCAACAAAATCAGATACTACTTCAATCGTAACCGTTCCGTTGCTTTGTCCACAACTAGAAGATGTAGTTGAAGCAACAGATAGTTGAATGATCATGTTATCAATGGTTGCCTCTTCAGTTTGAGTACATCCATCTTGATCTGTTATAGTAACACTATATGTCCCAGTTGATAAATGGTCTAAAATATTAGTTTGAGATGTTCCAAACGACCAGGCATATTGGTATGGAGTAGTTCCACCAGATGCATCAACTTCAATAGACCCATTCATTTGTGTACAGGTTTCCGGATTGGTAATGATTTGATCAATAGTTATCGTTGGAGTCACAAAAATGGTATCTGAAATGGTTTTTGTACAATTATTCCCATCAGTAACAGTACATGTATAAATGCCTGGTGATAAACCACTAATTGTATCATTTTGAACACTATTACTCCATTGATATTGGTAAGGAGTGACCCCTCCGGTAGCATTTATGGTTAATACTCCATTATTTTCATTGCAAGTTGCATTATGTGCTGTAATAATCGGATTGATAACAGTTGGTTGTGTTATGGATACAGTACTTGTCTTGGTACAACCTCTATGATCCGTAACAGTAACAGTATAAGTTCCAGCAATTAAATTAGTTCTATTTTGTGAAGTGGCTCCCCCTGTCCACAAAAATTGATAAGGAGTAGTCCCACCTGATACTGTTAATGTGGCACTTCCAGTAGCTCCACCGTTACATAAAACATTCGTTCCGGAAATAGAAGTACTTAGATTTGTAGGTTGTGTGATTAATATGGATGTAGTCACACTTACTCCCAATGAATCTGTTACGGTAACCGTGTAATTTCCTGCTAATAAGTTTGTTGCTGTGCTGGTAGTCTGACTTGGAATAGTGCTCCAATGGTATGTGTATGGAGAAATTCCTCCGTAGGCAGTTACTGTCGCGGATCCGGTATTGGTGCCATAACAGGCTACATGATTGGTGTCAGTTATAGAAGCCCGTAAAGGTAAAATGACTCTTATCCAAGTTGACTTACTATTTCCGCAAGGATCAGTAATTGTTATAGTTACATAAGTGTTTGAATTGATTATCGTGTTAGCAACCGGATTTTGAGTGATCGTAATCCGGGAGGGTATCCAGCAATTATCAGATATATTGTTTTGAATTAAATTATGAAAGTCGGGTATCTGATAGTTTGGATTATTGAATGTAGCATATTGTATCGGAATAGGTAAAGTAGTGAATATCGGATTTGTTGTGTCTATGACATGAATAAATACCGAATCTCTGGCTATACAACCGTGAGCATCCATCACTTGAAATTTCATGGTATCGATATAGTTGCAGTTTGTAGAATCAATCAATATGGATAATTGAGGCATATTTTGAATAATCGAGCCATGACAATCCCAAAAAGTAAAATAGGGTGCTAATCCACCAGTAATTGTAGAAGTAGTTGTCACCATTCCAAAATTAGGACATACATTGTTTCCGTCAGGAGTAAGGCTTATAGTTGGTTGATCGTAATTGGATATCGTGACTGAAGTTGAATCCCAGCAACCCTGAGCATCAGTAACTGTAACAGTGTAATATCCTGCAGGTAAATTGGTTAAAGTAGAGTCGTTAGAAGTGATATTCCATTCATATTCATAAGGGAGCATTCCACCTAAAGCGTGAATAGTTATACCGGCTGATGAATCACCTATGCACACGTTCGTAATTCCTGTGATGGACAATGTAAAGGTAGGAGGTTGATTAAGTATTAATGTATCAATAATTGTTTGATTTAGAAAATCAGTGATTGTAACAAAATAAGTACCGGCAGTTAGATTAAAAACAGTATCATTATTTTGAATAGGGCTAGTGTTCCAGGAATAGGAGTAGGGCTGAACGCCACCATATCCTTGAACTACTGCCATTCCTGTATTAGATCCGTTGCAAATAACCGGAGAAATCAATGTGATTTGACTACTTAAAGGAATGATAATTGGAATCGATATGGTGCTACTATTTCCGCAAGGATCTATAATCGTTATTGTAACAGTATCATTTTCCGTTATAATAGTTTCCGCTATCGGTGATTGTATAATCGTTAATTGATCAATGTTCCAAATATTATCAGAAATGTTATTATAAACAAGATTTGTTAAGTCAGGTATTTGAAATTGAGAGCCGTTTATTTCTGCGAGTTGGAAAGGAAATGGAGTTGTTACAAAAATGGGCGCAATAGTATCATAAACTACTATAGAATCATGGTCGGTAGCTCTACAATAAGTATCAAAAACAGTTAAAGAGAAGTGTAAAATCGAATTACAATCTGTAGAATCAATAGGAACTGAAATGGAATCATTATTATCAGGAATTACATTAGTCCCTGTCCATTCAAAATAATAATCAGGTGTTCCGCCATTAGTAATAGCATAAACATTAATGATAGAATCGTTTAAAATGGTACTTGTTGGAGGTAAGATAATGTTGGTTGTGGGATGTTGTTTTACATCTAATAAAAAAGTAGCAGTCGTTGCACAACCATTTGATTCACCAATAACTGTAAAACTTGTAGGGATTGGGGCGGAAATTAATTGGGTTTCACCTGAGTCAAGTAAATTGGGCCAATAGTAGTTTGTGGCTCCAAATGCAGTAACCGATAATGAATCTCCTTCACAAATATAGGGGGTGGAAGGGTTAAATGTAATGTCTGGATATGGATATACCATTACATGTGTTATAGCAGGGGTTGAGACTTCAATACCGGAAGTAACAACAACTGAATAATCACCAGTATTTTCTTCTGTAGCGTTAATAATAATTGGATGTTGAGCTATTGAAGAAAACTCATTTGGACCAGACCATACAAATGTTGCATTTGAAGGGGCAAAATTGGAATGTAAATAGATGGTTTCTCCCTCACAAATTGGACCATCGTTAGTTGCTAAAGCAATCAATGAACAATCAGTGGTAGCATCAGAATAATCCGAAACGATACTGAATGAGATGGTTCCATTTTCTCCCGGTTTATTGATTAATAGAAGCAAATAGTAGGCGTTAGGTTGAGCATTAGGGATAAAACAATACTCAGTTGCTCCACCGAAATTACTACAGTCTATAAGGTTGTTAATTGGATAAACACCCATATCACCGTCGTGATTTCCCAATAGATTACCAGGATAATGATAAGGTGTAGGTTCAATATATAGTTCACTTTCACCACAACAGAATCTTCTTAAGAAATCAATCTGGTTTTCTCCGTAAAATGGACCCCAACAGGCAAAATCAATATCCGGGATTGTTAATGATGCAGGATAATCTTGATGAATTCTTAATAATAAATCACCGGGTTCCTGAATCTTCATGAAATACCAGATGGGGTTGTTCGTTTGTGTCAGGCATCCAATTTGGCCTTGAGAAGCAACTCCACCAAGCGGACTAGGGAAGGACACTCCAGCTGGACTATCATCCGTGCAAAAAGGAATAGCAGAATATCCGGTGCTTGTAGTAGTATCAGAAATACAAGGTGATTCATAGGTCAATAAATTAGAAGTACAAGATCTACACTTAATATGAGCAAGCCATCCGGAACCAGTATCTACATGATCACTTTTGAATCTAAATGTGAAAGAATTTGAAGATGCAGTAAGCGAAGGTGGAAAATTATTGCCGGTAAAATAACCTACCAAAGAATTATAAATTGAATTGCCATCATAAATCCACAAACTGTCACCTTGTCCCAAAGCAAACTCAATAAATTCCATATTTAATATATTGTTCTCAAGAGGATCTGAATGTATGGTTTGGATAATATCTGTGCCATTTTGATAGTTATTTAATCCACCCGGATCAGAATATAATAAATTACAACTATTAATCTCAATATTCGACATGGGAGTTGGAGCGCAAAAATGAAAGGTAATATTGTTCAATTGAGTGCTATTTGTCCCACTAAAGGTGAGGAATTGAGGATTGGGATTAATGAAACTTGAAGTTTTTAAGGAACGAGTAAATAATGTAGAATGATATTGAAAGGGACTTCCAGTCATTGTAGTAGTTCCAGTGTTGTCATCTATTGCAACCACTAAATTTTGAGAATTGTTATATTCAAATGGTGTGTCAAAATTTATGGTTACCCAATTAGAATCGCTGAAATGAACCGTTCCATAAAAAACAAGAGTCAAACCTGATCTTTGAACCCAATCCGAATTATGTATGAAAAATGATTTGTTCGTTTCTCCTAAAAAAATGCTTAATGTTCTACTAACTTCAATTGAAGATGCATGATAGAATGATATGGCACAAATCTTTCCACTTTGGTTAATCTCATTTTGAAAATAGATTTGTTGAGAATAAGTGTACCGATCTAGGGATGAAAATGGTAATGTATTTGAGGTTGTTGAACCACTTCCAACTATAATATCCTGTGCATTTCCATAAAAAGGAACAACACAAAATAGTATTAAAAACAAGGAAAATAAAGGCACTTTATAATTCTTATGAACTATAAATGTTTCATTTTCTTTATTAAGATTGAAAATTTTATCTTTTTTGACCATAATAATCAATAGTTTCTCTTTAGTTATCTTAATATATTAATAGACCCAACTTTTTTAAATTGTTGCCCAAATAAATTTTCATAAATAATTATATAAGAATAGGTTCCGGAAGGAGCTGCTTCTCCATAATAGTTTCCATCCCAGCCATAATTGTAATCAGTAGAATAAAAAATTTCTTCTCCCCAACGATTGAAAATTCTCATGGAATAACCCTCCTCTTGTACATAAGAACATACAGGCAAAAAGGTATCATTAAGACCATCCCCATTTGGAGTGAATGAATTTGGAATATATATGATAGATCTATCGTTAACCGAAATGGAGTGTGTCACAGAATCTCTACAATCATAATCATTAATGGCTGTTAATGTGATTTGTTTTAATCCGGACTCATTGTAAGAATGAGAAGGATTCTCAACTTGACTGATGGTCCCATCTCCAAAATTCCAATGATATTGATTTGCATTTTGTGAACAATTAGTGGCAAAAAATGATTGATGAATCAACAAATTGTTATTTGTTGACGTTTCGAAACATGCAATTGGTTTATGAATTTCATTAATTAAAAAATTAATGGTATCAATACAATCCTGATCTTTGATAGATACTGTATATTGACCACCTCCTAAGTTAAAGGCATGATTATTATTGAAATCGTTGATATTGGTCCATAAATATTCATAATTTCCGGAACCTCCTTCTACTCTTATGGTTATTGAACCATCATTTCTTCCACAAATAGATGGTGCTACTTGATCAATAAATGATTGTATATCAAATAAATCTATAAAAATACTAGTTGTATCTGTACATTGATTTTGATCTGTTATAGTAATTTGGTAATAACCTGAATTTAAGTTAGTTAGATCTGTACCTGTTGTAACTCCATTATTCCAATGATATTGGTAAGGTGGTACTCCATTTTGAATAGTAACGGTAATAGATCCATTTTGAAGGTCACAAGTTTCCATGATGGAAGTGGTTTGCTCAATGCTCATTGGATTAATGGTGTTGAGTGTGTCCGTTTTAGATTTTGAACAACCATTTTGGTCAGTTACAGTGCACGAATAAATACCTGTTGCTAAATTGTTGATTGTATTGGAATTACTTCCATTATTCCATAAGTAGTTATAAGGAGCGATACCTCCAACTGCAGTGATTTGAATACTTCCTGTATCATTTTGACAAGTTGGTGTTTCAATGTTAGAGGTTAAACTGATGATTGAGGGTTGCGTGATGGTTATAGTGTCTTGGATAGTACAACTATGACTATCTGTTACTGTTACAAAAAATATTCCTGCTGTAATGTCGTTGATAATGTTACTGTTAGCTCCTGTATTCCATAAGTAGGTGTAAGGAGGAACTCCTCCGGATACTGAAATTTGCGCAGTTCCTTCAGATTGTCCAAAACAAGTAATAGGTGTGCCGGATATATTTGACGTTAAGGGTGAAGGTTGTGTAATCAAAACACTTTTTACAGTACTGTTCATTAGGGCATCAGTTACTGTAACAAAATAGAGCCCCGCACTAAGAGATGTAGCTGTGGCAGTTGTTTGAGGTGGAGTTGTGCTCCAAAGGTATGTATGGGGTATTAACCCACCATCAGCAATAACAGTAGCTGACCCATCATTTAAACCATAACAACTGCAATGAGTTGTATCTGTTAATGATGCATGGATCGGGAAAATAACTTCAACATTTGTGGATATACTATTCCCGCATGGATCAGTAAAAGTTATTACAACTGTTTCGCTATCAGTCATTATAGATCCGGCTGGCGGATATTGCGAATAAGTTAGTGTATTGGGATTCCAACAGTTGTCTAAAATATTATTGAGTCCTAAAATATATAAATTGGGGATGGTATAATTCGGAAAAGTACCAATACCATAGATGTAGGTAAAAGGTAGTGACATAAACCAGGGCGAAATAGTATCCGTTAAATGATAACTTACTGTATCATTTCCGTAGCAACCAAACTGATCCGTAACTTTGAGACTTACTGTATATAACTCGTCACAATCGTTTGGAATTATTGATATTTGAGTATTATTTGAATTGTTAGGATTTACATTGCTCCCATACCATTCAAAATTATTGTTACCTCCACCACCTATAACTGTTGCTGTAACAGGCATTGATATATCATCTGGACAGAAGATTTGATTTGTTAATTGGACCGTTGGTGTGGGATTATTATGAACATTTATAGTATAATTTGCTGTGTCTGTACAACCTGATAAAGTCCCGGTAACAGAATAAGTAGTAGTAGTATTTGGTGACACAATTTTGCTACTTCCTGATCCCAGACCATTACTCCAAATATAACTTGTTCCCCCTGAAGCAGTCATAGAACTACTGTTTCCTAAACAAATATCTGTTGCTGAACCACTTAATACAATATTAGGTGGTACATTTACAATCAAATTAGTTGTTGCTGGGGCTGAATTTTGTCCATACAGAGTAATTACTAAACTGTAAATTCCTGAATTAGAAGTTGTTGCATTTGAAATAATCGGATTGGGTAAGGTAGATGTGAATCCATTTGGACCATTCCATAAATAGGTTGCATTAGGTTGTGGATTATTGCAAGTCAATTGAATCGTACTTCCTGAACAAATAGGCCCATTATTGGACACTTGCGCTAATAATGAACAATCTGTTGTTGCACCAGGAGACAGAGGGACTGTGTTAAAATTGATTGTTCCAGGATTTCCGTAATAATTGGTAATCAATAAGATGTAAAATTGTCCACTTTGAGCATTGGGAATATAACACCACTCAGAAGCATTGCCCGAAAAACTACAATCAATTAGATTATTTATAGGGTATCCCCCCATACTATTTGTATGATTGCCATCTGTTGGGGTATGACTATTTCCGGATGAACGGTATAACTCATATTCACCACAGCATAAACGATCCATAAAATCTGCTTGATTATTGGCATAAAAAGGCCCCCAACAAGCAAAATCGACATCCATATTTCCCATTCCTGTTTGAATAATATGAATTAACATGTTTCCGGGAGAATTAATTTGCATAAAATACCACGCCGGATTCGGTGCTCCATTTAAACAACCTATTGGTGTTGTTAAAAAAACATTCGCATTTCCATTTGTTGCAGATGGAAAAGTGATTCCATTAGGATTTACATCGGTACAAAATGGGCCAGCAGTATAACCTGTATTACTTTGAGGATTAGGATGACAGGGAGATCCTAATAAAAATGAAACCGGTTCACAAATTGAACAATAAATATGAGCCAACCATCCTGATGAAGTACTTGAATTGTCAGATTTAAACCGAAATGTTATTGATGTTCCCATTGCTGAGGATAAAAACGGATATGTTATATTTGTATAAAAACCTTGAAGTGTGGATGTTGTATTTAACCCATCATATATCCATAATGTATCACCTAACCCAATCGATAATTCCATAAAATCAATCACTAAATGGGTATTTAGTAATGTTGAAGCTGTAATGGTTTGAGTAAAATTTTGATTATTTCCATAATTATTCATTCCCCCCGGATCAGAATAGAGTAATTCACAAGTAGTTAATGGGGTATTTGACATGGAAGTTGGGGAACAAAAATGGATTTTGATGTTATTTCTATTGTTCGAAACAGATCCGGATGGTGGCGTCGTTATCGATGGATTGATCGTTGAACTGCTATAATAGAGAACTTTTGATGCGGCAGCTGTATATAGAAAAGTGGTAGTTGTATCATTAATTTGAGTGTTGTCATCAATAGCGAGTCCTAAATTTTGAGTTCCATTATAAATAAAAGGCACATCAAAAGTTATAAATATCCAACTATTACTCACTAAAGCTACACTACCAAAGAACACTTGAGTTAATGAGTCGATCGGAATCCAATCTGTTGCAGATGTAAAAGTTGTTTTTGAGGTATGCCCTAAATAGATTTTTAAGGTTCTTGAACAAGTATCTGCTGTGCCTGTTCTTAATGAAATTCCACAAATACTCCCACTTTGTGTAATTTCTGTTGAAGTAAATATTTGCTGAGAATAAGAATATTGAACATCCGTATTGGTTGGAACATTTGAAGTTGTATTATAAGCACTTCCAATGGTGATGATTTGACTAAAAACAGGATTCTGCAAAAGTAGAAATACCAATTGCAACACTGATAAAATTTTTATATCAAATCCTACTCTTTTCACTCTCCAAAAATTTAAGCAAATATATATATAATTAATAATATTAATACTTAAATATTCGTAAAAAGTTACAAGAAAAAATTAACAAATAAAAAGTAAAAAGTAATAACAGGTGTTAGTTGCTTAAAGGTTTAACGCTGCGCTGTTGAAAGGTTTAACGCTGCGCTGTTGAAAGGTTTAACGCTGCGCTGTTTAAAGGTTTAACGCTGCGCTGTTTAAGGGTTGAAAAGTTGAAACTCACTTAAACCTTAAACCTTTAAACCTTAAACCTTAAACCTTTAAACCTTAAACCTTAAAACTTAAACCTTTAAACCTTAAACCTTTAAACCTTAAACTTTAAACTATTCATTATTCATTTCAGAGTAGTTTCCCCTTTTTTTACTGAGGGTTACAATGTAAACTCCTGCAAAAATGAGAATTGCTGCCAGAATCTTATCAATACCTAGAGTACCTAAGCCCCAATATAATGAAACCATTGTCATTACGACCGGTTGAATGTATACATACATACTCACAATCGTAGGGCGGATCCTCTTTTGGGCATAAGCAATCAAAATATAACCTAAAAAAGTTCCAAAAAGGATGATATACCCTAAATACAATGTAAAGTCCCACACTTTATCAGAAGAAAGATTTCCTATTGTAGATAACCCTTTTAAATCTTGAAAATAGAATGGGATTAGAACAATGGATGAAAATAAAAACATCCATTTCATGAGCGTTATCGGTGAATATTTTTTGATGATATCCATGAAAACGGTTAAGTATAATGCAAAAGATACACCACTCAAAATCACTAAAACATCTCCCCAAATAGAGTATGTATTCGTTTGATCTTGAGATTTATAGGCGGAAAAAATTAATAACAAAGCGCCACTCATACCAACCAAAACACCTAATACCTTTTTGAGAGTGATGGGCTCCTTTAAAATGAAAGCTGCCAGAAAAAGGGTGTAAATAGGACCTAGTGTTTGTAATAATCCACAATGGATGCAATCCAAAACAGAATCGCACCTCCAATGGACCTTAATACCAATAAATTG
>DAONEU010000029.1:0-19436 GCA_035403245.1 Bacteroidales bacterium
CCAGGTACCCCGCAAGTTGAGCTGCTTAGGGGATGACGGATCGGGCAGAGCGACCCTGGGAGCTACTGCCCGGCCGCTCAGACCCTTGCAGCGAAACGAGGAGTACAGGCCGGAGACCGACCCTTTGGCTAGCGACGGTTTTCATATTCGATGAGTTGGGAATTGAGTTGAGCAACGCCAAAGGGGAATGCCTAAAAGAGTTAAGAGATAAGAGTGAAGAGTTAAGAGTTTTGGGGAATGGTAATCAGGGAAAAAATTATTCTTATAAAAGTAGGATGTTGATTGGATGCAAAATTGTGATTGTATGAAATTAATTCAAAATGAAGTATTTAGACACTATTTTATCCTGCATTCACTAGAATATTGGAGAGTGCTCCGTCGGGAGGGAGACCTAAAACTTTTAAAATTTTCTATTCTCCTCCTCTTACATCCAAAGGATTCGTTTCCTCCTCTTCCTCTGAAAATAATCGTAATAAAAATAACGATAAATCTTGGTCTATTGCAGGTGGATATCTCGAATATAATTTTCCGTCCGGCGAAAACAATAGATATTCAGGTAGTGAATAAATTTCCATCGATTTTAACCATTCATAAGATTGATTAAAATTTACAAATTCCCAATCAAATTGATTGTATCTTTTTCTGAATTGCGTGAATTTTGTTTGATCAGCATCTACCGAAACACTTACGAAAGTAATTTTATCCTTGTGAATTTTCATCAATTCATCAATTACCAACATCTCACGAATACAATCAGCACATTGAGTGGAGAAAAATTGAAAATAGATCCATTTCCCTTCAAAGTCTTTAGAATTGAATTTGGATCCGTTTGCATAACGGAAATCAAATTTGGGAACATTATTGCCCGAATCAAATTTTGTGACTTCCTTTACTAAATTATCTGCAATGATTTTATGTTCAGAAAATTTAGTGTTTTGAACTATATAATCTAACAACTTAAAAATATTGTCTTGATTAAATTCTTCATTTCCAATGAATTGTGATAAATTCTTTATAATTACCAACTCCCTTAACTTTTCGTTAACCAATGAAAAATCTTTACCAACAGCATTAAAAAGCATCAAATAATCACATTTCTCGTTAATTGCAGCATCTAATACAACTTTTGAAATTCGGGGAGAAAGATAGAGATAGTTATCGTAATAATAATTGAAAAGTGTCATATATGCAGGATTGTCATATAAAATGAAATCATTATTTAAATACTTGTTAAATGTTTTTTGTGGTTCTTTTCCATAAGTTATCGCTTCAAGTTGTCCTAACGTGTAAAAAATGTAGGAATAATAATAATTAGTCGGTAAATATTCAACAGGAAATTTCTCTTTTACTTTCATTTCTAATGAATCGAAAGCAAAGTGATTTTTATGAATAGTGATTTGATTAAGATACTCTTCTACTAAAAATTCAAAATAGTAATTAAACTTTTGAATTTTCAAGTTCAGATCGTTTGTGTCAATCGTTTTAGGTCTAATTTGCAAATAACCATTTTCATCTGCCGGATTGAACATTTTAAACAACTGTTCATCCATTGAAATATCAAAATTGTAAGTATATCCAGGAACTAGGAAAAATTCGGCTGATGATGTGTTGATTTCAATCTCAGCTAGACAAATGGTATTAGCCTTAAATGATAATTTAAAGTGCCCATTTGGAGAAATTTTAGCAGATGCTGATTTTTGGGGAGTATAAGTGATGTAATCGGTGTATGTAATCAATCTGATCTCATAGTTAGCAGCAAAAGGGGCTTCCCCTTCAATGATAATTTCTTTTGGTTTCTGTGCCCAAGCTACTATAGAAAAAGCCAAAAGAAGAAAGAATATTCCAATTATTCTCTTATTGCTAATATTCATTTATTACAATTTAACTTGATGAGGAACTAAAGAGGATATATCTCCATTATGTTTTAATAAATCTCTAACAATAGTAGAAGAAATAAATGATAATTCAGGAGTAGAAATAAAAAAGAGCGTGTCGATTTGAAAAATCTTTTTATTATTTTGAGCCATATCTTTTTCATATTCAAAATCAATCCCATTTCTAATGCCACGAAGAATGAATTTTGCATTGTTTTCAATACAAAAATTACCAGTTAATCCGGAGTATGTATGTACTTCAATTTTTGGATTTTGAAAACATTGATTTATGAAACTTATTCTGTCTTCTATAGCGAAAAACCCATTCTTTTCATGATGTAATCCAATGGCAATAATGATCTTATCAAAAAGAGGTAATGCTCTGTTAATGACATCTTCATGTCCTTTAGTTATTGGATCAAACGAGCCCGGAAAAACAGCAATTTTCATATCTTTTGTTTATTCTCTAATAATTACAAAATTATAATCATCCAAAAATTTGATTAAACGAGAAGGCTTTAAATCTCGGGCTTCATCAAATTCCTTTGGTACAATATAATCAACGCGCTCTAATATTTCAGGAGCTATTTCTTGAAAAATTTGAGGTGTAGGATGTTCACTTATGTTGGCTGAAGTTGAAATGAGTGGTCTTCCTAAATGATGGATTAACTTTTGGCAAAATTTATTTTTAACAATTCTTATTGCGATAGTTCCATCACTTGGAATTAATTCTTGAGGTAAATTCTTGGCAGTTGGATAAATATAAGTTGTTGGTCTATAAGTGTGTGCTAAAAGATCCCATGCAATTAATGGGATTTTTGATACATAAAGGGGAAGTTTGTTCTCGTTATCTAGGAGAATCATTAAACTTTTTCTTTCCTGTCTTTCTTTAATTTTGTATATTCGATTTATTGCATCCACATTGGTTGCATCGCATCCGATACCCCAAACAGTATCTGTAGGATAAAGGATCACTTTTCCATCCAGTAATAAATCAACGCATTTTTTGATTTCCGAGTCCATATTCGTAAAAGTTTTCATCTTATTGTAGCATCTGCAAAAATACTAAAAAGAATAGTAAAAAATAGATTCCAAAGATATAAAATTTTAACATATTTTTGCGCATTAAATCTTTATATTATGTTAACTTATCAAAACAATAATTTTTTTCTAATTGCAGGTCCTTGTGTTGTTGAAAACGAAGAAATTACCTATTCTATTGCGCAAATTCTTTCTGATATCTGCAAAAAATACGAGATTCATTTCTTTTTTAAAGCTTCCTATAAAAAAGCTAATCGTTCTTCACTCTATTCTTTTACCGGAATTGGTGATAATGAAGCCATTCAAGTTTTAGAAAAAATTAAAAAAGAACTAGAAGTTCCAATCGTAACCGATGTTCATTCTGTTGAAGAAATTGAGAAAGTGGCTGATGTTGCCGATATTATCCAAATACCTGCCTTTTTATCACGTCAAACAGAACTCATTCAAGCAGCTGCTAAAACTGGCAAAATAGTTAATATTAAAAAGGGTCAATTTATGTCACCTGACCAAATGAAATATGCTGTTGAAAAGGTAAGAGCAATGGGAAATCCACAAGTGATGGTGACTGAAAGAGGAACCTCTTTTGGATATCAGGATCTCGTCGTTGATTTTAGGGGTATTAAAGAACTTAAAAACAATGAGTGTCCCGTAGTTTTAGATTGTACTCATTCTTTACAACAACCTAACCAACCAAGCGGCGTAACCGGTGGAAGACCAGATTTAATTGAAACTATCGCTAAAGCAGGTATCGCTGTTGGTTTTGACGGTTTGTTTATTGAAACACATCCAGATCCAAAGAATGCATTGTCTGATGGCGCTAACATGTTGCCATTAAGTGAAATAGAAGCTCTTCTTTTAAAATTACTGAAAATCAGATATGCGGTAATGAATTAGTGTAACATTAATCTAACTTTTTATGAAAAAGAATACCCTTAGATTTTTATTAATCTCCATTTTTATTTTTCTATCCTATTCTAATTCATTAACCTTAGATTATGCTCTTGATGATCGGTTAGTCATTTTTGAAAATGATTATACCCTGAAAGGTTTTCAAGGTGTTAAAGATATTTTTACTAAAGATTCTTTCTCAGGATATTTCGGACATTCTAAGAACTTAGTAGCTGGTGGTCGATATCGTCCCGTTTCTCAACTCTCGTTTGTGGTTGAATATGAGACTTTTGGACATGACTTGAAAGAAAAAGTGGGTTTTAACCGAGATCAAAAAAATGAAAAACTTTTTGAAGATTCCATACTCCCTTTCGTAAGCCATTTGGTCAATATTTTACTATATATTCTCCTTTGTTTTTTGATTCTTAAAACACTTCAAATTGTTTTCGAGAAATATGAAAATGATAAATGGTATTTGTCGATACCATTTATCGCAACCTTGCTATTTGCTTTGCATCCTATTCATACAGAAGCGGTTACGAATATCAAGGGAAGAGATGAGATTTTAAGCATGTTAGGAGCTGTTTTAACTCTTTGGTGTAGCTTGAAATATGTGAAAACCCATCGATATTTTTGGCTCATTCTCTCATTGATTTCTTTTGTTTTTGCTCTATTCTCTAAGGAAAATGCAATAACTTATTTAGCGGTTATCCCTTTAGCTATCTATTTTTTAAATACTAAAAAAACAGCAAAAGATTATATTCTTACTTTGATTCCTCTTGCTCTGGCTTCAATATTTTTCTTGATTATCAGATCAAAAGTGTTAGGGGCTTTCATGGCATCCGAAGTGGATCCAAATATTTTAAACAACCCGTTTGTCAATGCCACTTTTTTTGAAAAAATTGCGACAGTATTGTTGACATGGGGAATCTATCTCAAATTGATGATTTTTCCACATCCTTTAACACACGATTACTATCCACTTCAAATTGAGATCACCAATTTTTCTAATCCAATTGTATGGATAATCCTTATTAGTGTAATTTTTGTAATTGTTTATGCAATAAAAACAGTATCCAGAAAAAAAATCATTTCATTTGCAATTCTATTTTTTATAATTACTTTTTCGATTACTTCAAATCTCCTTTATTCAGTTGGAACCTTAATGAATGAAAGATTCGTTTTTGTTCCCCTTTTAGGTTTTTCGATCGTTTGCGCTTATTTATTTTTGCTTTTGATGAAGAATAAAGAATCGAAAAAGAACAGTTCCAGAAATCTTGCATTCACGATATTGATTCCGGTAATGTTATTTTATATGGGAAAAACTTTTGCCCGGAATTTCACTTGGGAAAACGATATTACTCTTTTTACTCATGATGTAGAAATATCTGAAAATAGCATCAAGTGCAACATTTCTGCCGGAGGAAGCTATATAAAGTTGTATCATGAAAACAAAAAAGAGAAAAATTTAAAGTTAGCTAAAAAGTACTTAGATAAAGCTTTATTGCTCGATCCTACCAGTTATAATGCATTATTACTTTCGGGAGAGTACTACTTTCTAAAAGGAGAGTACGAAACTTCCTATCAAATTTATGCTAATTTAGCCAAAAACAATCCGGAGGACCCTATAGCCGCTCAGAATGCTGCAATTGTTATGACAAAATGGAAAGGGAATCAATTGGATGAAATAGCAGATATGATTATCAGAAAAGAGATCCCCAAAGCTTTTGAAAATATCAATAAGATATTGCAAGAAAATCCAAACAATCCGGATGCCCTTAGTCTTAAAGGTAAAATTTTTGGACAAGGATTATTTCAAATGGATAGTGCTAGGTTTTACTTTAACAAAGCTTTACAAATCAACCCTAACCATGCTAACTCACTTGAGAATATGGGAGTTAGCTACGCAATTCAAGGACAATTGGAAAAAGCTCTTACCTATTTACTAAAAGCCAATCAGACAAATCCAAACAGTGAAAGTGTAAAAAAGAATATTGAGCTTGTGAAAAAGCAAATGAGCAAGTAATTTATTACAACTGCCAATTTATTGGAGTTTTACCTTGTTGATTCAGAATTTCGTTAGTTTTTGAAAAATGTTTACAACCAAAAAAACCATTGTATGCCGATAAAGGGGAGGGGTGCACGGTTTCCAGAATGAAATGTTTTTTGGAGTCAATTAAAACTTTTTTTGCCCTGGCATAATTTCCCCATAATAAAAAAACAATTCCCTCTTTTTCATCAGAAATAGTTCTAATTACCTGATCAGTAAATTGTTCCCAACCTTTATTCTGATGTGAGCCTGCTTGATGTGCACGAACTGTTAATGTGGCATTTAGTAATAAAATCCCTTGTTTGGCCCATTTTTCTAAGTTTCCACTCATGGGCATTTCAAAACCTACATCATCTTTGAGTTCTTTAAAAATATTAATGAGCGATTTTGGGAAAGGAATACCATCCATCACTGAAAAGCATAATCCATGTGCCTGCCCGAAATCGTGATAGGGATCTTGTCCTAGAATAACAACATTAACCTGATCAAAAGGTGTTAAATTAAAAGCGTTAAAGATGAGTGAACCGGGAGGAAAAATAGTATAGCTCTTTTTTTCTTCAGTTAAAAAATCTTTCAAATCTGCAAAATAGGGTTGATTAAACTGATTTTGCATTTTTGCTTTCCAGGAAGGTTCGATCGATGGGTCTATCATTGTGTAATGAATTAATAATTCAAGATTACAAAGATAAAATTTTTATTGTAATTTTGCGATCTAATTGAAAAAACATGGCAATCCTAACGGAATATTCTATTTGGCTCTCATTATTATGTATCCTAATTGGAGTTCTTTTCTCATTTTTACTTTATTACAAAAACAAAGATATCGATTTTGGTAAACGTAATCTGAAAATATTAATGGCCTTAAGAGGTTTATCTATTGCCTTAATTGCCTTTTTATTACTCGCTCCATTAACTAAAATGACACTTAAAAAATCGGAAAAGCCAATCCTTTTGTTTGCCTTAGATCAATCGGAATCTATCATTTCAGGAGCTGATTCGCTCTATTATAAAAATGAATTTCCCAAACAGTATAAATCTTTGATAACACAATTTGGAGATAAATATGATGTTATATTATATAGTATAGGTGATAATTCTCGTAAAGTGGACGAAAATAGTTTTGAATTTTCTGATAAAAGTACTCAAATATCAGATTTATTCGAAGAAATGAATACCATTTACTCGAACAGAAACGTAGGTGCTGTTGTCTTAGCTTCAGATGGAATTATCAATAAAGGTTCTAATCCGATTTATAGTTTGAAACAATCAAAATTTCCTGTTTATACTATTGGAATGGGAAATCCTGATATACAAACTGATTTGTTCATAGCCGGAATTACCCATAATGCTCAAACTTTTAAAGGCAATATTTTCCCGGTAGAAATTAAAGTTGCAGCTAATAAATTAAAAGGTAAAACTGCGCAATTGTCAATATTTCAAGGAAATAACGAAGTTTTTTCTACGAATATTGCTATTGCTAATAATCAGTTTTTTACAACCATTAAAACCAATTTTGAAGCGAAATCAAAAGGAATGCTGAAATATAGAGTGGTCTTATCGCAATTAGATGGTGAAATTACTTATAAAAATAACACTTCCCCTTTTTATATCGAAGTTGTTGATGAACGTGAGAAAATTGCAATCATATATAATGCTCCTCATCCGGATATCGCAGCCATTAAATCTGCTTTAGAACTTTCAGATAAATATCAATTAGATGTGATGAGTATTGATGAATTTAAAGGATCTTTAAATTCCTATTCTCTCGTGATTTTACATCAATTGCCATCTCTCCAAAATTCGGCACAAAATTTGATGAATGAGATTCAAAAAACGAAAGCCAGTGTGCTTTACATTTTAGGACCTAAATCAAATTTATCGATTTTTAATACTTTAAAAAGTGGGGTGTCAATTGTAAAGAACAAAGATTTAACAAATGAATCTTTACCCTCTTTTAATAATAATTTTATTTCTTTTACATTTTCTGAAGAGGCAAAACAACTATTACCTAAATTACCACCATTAATCACCCAATTTGGAGATTACAATGTAAGTGTGGGCGCAAACGTATTTTTCTATCAAAAAATTGGAGGTGTGGCTACCAACTATCCGTTGATTGTTTTTAATGATCAATTAGGACTAAAAAGTGGTGTAATTACTGGGTCCGGAATCTGGCAATGGAAGTTATATGATCATTTATACACTGATAATTGCGATGTTTTTAACGAAATAATTAATAAAATAGCCTTGTACCTTTCTGCAAAAGGGGATAAAAGTTTGTTTAGAGTTAATTCAAAAAACCTTTACAATGAAAATGATCAGATCAATTTCAATGCGGAATTGTATAATGAAAGTTATGAGTTAATCAATAATTCAGATGTAAACATGGTTATTCAATCCTCATCAGGAAAGAAATACCCTTATCAGTTTTCAAAAAACAATAATTCTTATCAGCTAAATATTGGAGAACTGCCTCCGGATGATTATACCTGGATTGCTTCCACACAATTTGGATCAAAAACATATAACAAATCGGGTGCATTTTCTGTTCGTCAAATGATGGTTGAAAATCAGAATTTAAAAGCGAATTATCAGTTATTGAATACAATTTCTGTTCAAACCAAAGGTAAGTTTTATAACGTTAAAGAGATGTCTAAACTGGAAAATGATCTTAAATCGAATGAGAATATCAAATCCATTGCAACTTATCATAAGAATTATAATATGTTATTAAATTCAATCATTTATTTCTTGGTAATTGTTTTATTGTTAGGTTGTGAATGGTTTATAAGAAAGTGGAATGGAGGGTATTAAAATGTTGAATATGAAGAAAATATTGATAATATTTGTTTTAGTTTATTCATGTAGTTTTTCATTAACGCATGGACAAACAATTGCATTGTTGAAATATAGAGGGGGAGGGGATTGGTATGCGAATCCAACCTCGTTGACCAATTTGATTGCTTTTTGCAATAAAAATCTGGATATGACTTTAAATCCAAAGTATGAAACCGTGGATGTAGGTAGCGTTGAAATTTACAAATATCCTTATGTTCATATCACTGGACATGGGAATATTGTCTTTAATAATGAAGAAGTTCAGAATTTAAGAAACTATTTGATATCGGGAGGATTTTTACATATTGATGATAATTATGGAATCGATAAGTTTATAAGAACACAAATGAAACAGGTTTTTCCAGAATTGGAATTTGTTGAGTTACCGTATAATCATCCCATTTTTAAACAAAAATATATGTTTCCCAATGGACTACCCAAAATTCATGAACATGATAATAAAGCACCACAAGCTTTTGGATTAATATGGGAAGGAAGACTTGTTTGTTTGTACACTTATGAAACAGATTTAGGTGACGGATGGGAAGACTATGAGGTACATAAAGATTCAGAAACAATTAGAGTAAAAGCCTTACAAATGGGTGCAAATATTTTAAAATTTGTGTTTACGCAATAAATAAATTTCATATCTTTGCCGAGCATTTTTTAAAACCTTAAAATGCTTCGAGTTCTTCTAGTTTTTAGGTCTAACTAATTCATTATTATGAATAATCGTTTATTACAAATCTCTGGTTCACCTCACATACATAACGGTGTAACTGTAAAAAAAATTATGTGGGCTGTAATTTTTGCTTTAGTTCCTGCCTTTTTAGTTTCCATTTATTACTTTGGATTACCGGTTATTATTTTAACTGCTGTTTCCATTTTAAGTTGTGTTGCCTTTGAGTATATTGCTCAAAAGTATTTCTTACATGAAAAACCAACAATATCAAATGGATCTGCCGTATTAACAGGAATGTTATTGGCATTTAATGTTCCTTCATCATTACCTATTCCTTGGATAATTGTTGGTTCCTTAGTAGCTATTGTGGTTGGAAAAATGGCATTTGGAGGACTTGGAAATAATCCTTTTAATCCTGCATTGGTAGGTCGAGTTTTCTTATTGATCTCAAGACCGGTTGATATGACTACATGGCCTGTTGCTAAACCAATTTGGAGTTTTGGTGCTGATGTAATTACTGGTCCAACACCTCTTGGAATGTTAAAAGAAGGTTTAAAAAATGGAGGAACTGTTGATTCAATTCAAGCAAAACTTCCTACATACGTAGATATGTTGTTTGGAAATATGGGAGGTTCATTTGGTGAAGTTTCAGCTATCGCTTTACTTTTAGGAGCTGCATTTTTATTTTATAAGAAAATATTAACCTGGCATATACCAGTATCATTTGTATTATCTGCATTGCTATTTGCATGGATCTTAAATATGGTTGATCCAACCCAATATATTAATCCATTTTTCCATATTGTTACCGGTGGTTTGATCTTAGGAGCATTCTTTATGGCTACGGATATGGTTACTTCACCTGTATCTCCAATGGGAATGATCATTTTTGGTACCGGATGCGGAGTATTAACAATTTTAATTCGTGTCTTTGGTGCGTATCCGGAAGGGGTCTCTTTTGCAATATTATTAATGAATGCATTTACCCCACTTATTAATAAAGGTTTTAAACCTAAAAAATTTGGTAAATAATTGAATAATTGAGTCAAAAAAAAATAATATGGCTAAGAAAGATTCCTCATTTTTAAAACTGGTTCTATCACTTACACTTATTACAGTTGTAGCAGCGGCTTCATTAGCAGCAGTCTATACTGTTACAAAAGAACCTATAGAAAAATCAAAACTAGAAAAAAAGAACAATGCAATCCAACTAGTACTTCCTGGATTTGATGCAAAAAAAGGCACTATCGAAGAAAAGAAAGTACTCATGGATGGTGATGTTGATTCTTTAACTCTTTATATTGCTAAGATGGATAACCAATTTTTTGGTGCTGCCGTTGAAACATTTACAAAAAAAGCTTTTGCAGGTAGATTCGATATCATGATTGGTTTTGATAAATCAGGCAATATTCTTGGAACTGAAGTTCTTAAAGCAAATGAAACACCAGGATTAGGAGATAAAATTGATAAAAAGAAAAGTGATTTTTCTATTCAGTTTAATGGCAAAAATCCATCTACAATGAAGTTGAAAGTAAGAAAAGATGGTGGAGATGTTGATGCAATTACAGCTGCAACTATATCTTCCAGAGCATTTTGCGATGCGGTTGATAGAGCTAATAAAGCGTTTCAACAAGTATTAGTAGAATATGCAACTCCCGTTACAGTAGATTCAACCCAAACAACAACAAAATAGGAGGTACAACAATGAGTAAATTAAAAATTTTAACCAACGGTTTTATAAAAGAAAATCCAGTTTTTGTTCTCGTTTTGGGAACTTGTCCTACTTTAGCTGTAACTACTTCTGCTAATAACGCAATTGGTATGGGTTTGGCAGCAGCATTTGTAATAATCATGTCTAATGTGATGATTTCACTATTAAGACCTGTAACACCAAATGAAGTTCGTATTCCTGTTTTTATAGTCGTAATTGCCACTTTTGTGTCAATTGTTGATTATATTCTTCAAGCGTATGTTCCAGCATTAGCTGAAAGCTTAGGGATCTTTATTCCATTGATTGTTGTTAACTGTATTGTTTTAGGTAGAGCTGAAGCATTTGCCGGAAAAAACAATGTTTTTGACTCATTTTTAGATGGTGTTGGAATGGGAATTGGATTTACATTTGCATTACTTGTCATTAGTACAGTTCGTGAAATATTGGGTAGTGCTTCCTATTTTGGACATAAAATTCCATTTTTAGTGGGTAATGAAGTACTTATACTCGTTCTTGCACCTGGTGCATTTATCGTATTTGGTTTTACTATCGCCACTGTGAGAGCATTACAAAAAAAATAACAGAAAAAATATAGAATTATGGAATATATTATAATGATTATCAGTGCTATTTTAGTGAATAACATTATCTTAGCACAATTTCTTGGAACCTGTCCTTTTATCGGTGTCTCCAATAAAATATCTACTGCATTAGGGATGGGTGTTGCTGTTCTTTTTGTTATGACCCTCGCCACACTTGCTACTTCATTAATTAATAAATATTTTTTAGTTGCGTTAGATATAACGTTCTTACAAACTATTACCTATATTTTAGTTATTGCAGCATTGGTTCAAATGCTTGAAATGATCCTTAAAAAAATCAGCCCTCCTTTGTACCAGGCTTTAGGAGTATATTTACCATTGATTACTACAAACTGTGCCGTACTTGGTGTAGCTTTATTAGTAACTAAAAATAATATGTCAATTATTGATGGAACGTTATACACCATGTTTAGTGCAACCGGTTTTGCATTCGCCATTGTAATTTTTGCCGGTATCAGAGAACAATTAGATCTTGTAAAAATTCCAAAAGGGATGCAAGGAGTACCGTTAGCTTTAGTTACAGCCGGTATCTTAGCAATGGCCTTTATGGGATTCGCTAACTTAGTTTAATACAACCTTAAAATATACAAAAAGCTCCAGTAACATGGAGCTTTTTTTTTACCCGATGAACTCCAATATTTCATATTCTTGTAAAAGTAGGGCACTATATCTAAGTGATTTTAAGTTTATTTGCTATAAACTTAAAATCAATAAATTGAAAAAAAATAAAACCGTAATTTATTAGAATATGAAAGATTCGTCCTTCGTCTTTTTAACTTTGAGATACAATTACTCGAAAACTCCCCAGTATGTCAACTAATTCCCAAAAAAATGTCTCATTTCTGCTTCATTTTTTTTTATAAATGCCTGATAAGGATCCGAACGCTTTAAAAGCGCCCTTTTGATCCACCTCCGAAAAAGTATCGTAAAAAACTTTTGCAAAAATGGAACACCTTCTTTAAAGTGAATGGAAAAAGTTTCTATCGTATCATGCCTGAATTGTAAAATCTCATCCAATTGATCCCCATCGGTAAAATACCCGCAATGAAAATTCTTTTCTGCAAAAGTTTTATCCGGAAAATCTAATAATCCTAAACCCGCAAAATGAAACGATTGCTCTAGAAAATCACGATATTTTATTCTGCACTTTTCCCCTCCACTTAAGTTGAAAATCCGGTGTCTCAATTGTTCAGTCTTTTCAATAGCATTATTAAAAGCCCTTGCTGTATCCTCTGGAGTGGCAATCTCCATTAATGTATCCAACGACATGTGAAACATCAATGGACCAATTTTGTGATTTCTGCTTCCCATTATGGCTGTCAACCGAAAAATACTCCAGTCAATGCTACTATCTTGAATCCTTCTTTCCGCTTCAACTTTGGTCTTCCCATATTCATCCCGATCGCTTGGTGTTAATGGATCTGTGACTGAAATATAAGGATTCTTAACCCGATCCCCATAAACCGATACAGATGATGCATATATTAAAAATGGTCTCTTAGAACTCGCTGAAATGGCATCCAAAAGGTTTTGTGTACCTAATACATTCACTTGAAACGTAAGCTCAGGCATTTGATCAGCTTTGGGAGGTATAATAGCTGCTAGATGGATGATGAAATCTTGATTTTCAACTAGTCGATTGACCGTTTTTTTATCTCTGATATCTCCAAAAACAAGATCCATTTTACTCTTGAAGGGTCGTAAAATGGATCTATTTTTTGTTGAATTTAAATCAAAACAGGTAATGTGATACTCTGGATTGTTGATCAATAATTTTACAATTTCACGACCAACGGTTCCGGCTCCTCCGGTAATTAAAATATTTTTCATCTATTTATAATTAAGAGGAAAGGAAAAGGGAAGAGTTTATCTTTTCCCTTTAGGTTTCCTTAATGGTTCATCTCCGAAAGAGTAGGTTACACCTACAATAAAGTTAAGTCCGAAGTTCTTGAAATCGTAATATTTGGAGTAATATTGGGAAGCAATATTGTTGATTTGAGCAAATGCTGAAAACTGTTTGGTAATCAAATATTCAAATGATGCATCAAAATTTAAAACTGGCCTCATCTTTGCAATTACGTAATTGTTGTTAGCCAATGGAATAAATGCCCATCTGTCAAATGCCATTTTGAAGTTCAAATCAAAAATATATTGATTACCATGATAGTACTTACCTCCAAATCCACCTTCCCATGTAGGTTTGTAAAAAGCTTTAGGAAGAGTAGTTAAATTGTAGTAACCCCAATAATTAAGATTAAAATTCAAATAAAGATGATCAATCACTTGCCATGTAATATTTCCACAAGCATTTAAGATGTTAACATCAGAATAAACGACATCAAACTGGTTTTTTAATAAGGAAGTAGTATCGATCATATAGAAAGGCATATCTTTAGAATAAGAATATCGAACTGAAAAATGATAGTTTAACTTTTTAACGAGATTACCTTTAATTCCACCATATAGATTGATTTGTGTTCTTGTGAAACGTAAAGAATCTATATTAGGTTTTAAATATGGATTCTCATAAAGTAAATCTTTTAAAGAATTAAATTTGGCGTTTCCATTGATACCACCGTAAATGCTCATAATTCCCGGGATGATACCAAGTTGTACTTCAGCAATAGGATATATAGGCATTTTTGCTTTTGAATATAACGTTGAATTGATGATAGGGAACCCTAACCCAACACTCAATGCATACTCTTTCACTTCAAATGTCATAGTTGGCTTCAGTTCAATTTTATAGGAACTCTTGGTTAAATTATTCAAATGAACATCATTAGACCATTTATTATAAAAGTAATCAAAATTAATATCCATTCTAAAATTTTGACTTCCGGATACTTTCATAAAACGATCATCGTATGCAAAAAATGATTTCATCCCAATATAGTTTTCTTGATCTTTAGGATGTGTGTATATATAATCATACATAATTCGGATATCATATTTCAATGTTTTTATATCAGCTGTTTGATTAGAACGAATCCCGGAAACGGCAAAAGCATGGTGAAAATTATTGCGTAAAGTATCACGATAAACTTTGGAATAGTAATAGTCATCATAACCATCCAATTTACTAAAAGCAAAACGATGAGCCACCTGATGATTGTATCCAAAATTGTTATAGAAAGTTGATTTTTTGAAAAAGCGATGAATGAAAAAAGAGGTTTTGGTATCACTTACCGGAGCATATGCGTAGTTTTGCATCGTTTTACCCATTTGTGGAGCCCAAAGTGAGAAGTGGTTTACGTTGATTCCGTAAGAAAATTTTTGATTGTCAAAATTGTGAATATTGAGTTGTGCAAGAGGTGTAACAGGAAATCCAAATCCCACTCTAATAAAATTCCGATAAAGCCTTTTCATCACGTCTGCAGGCATTTTTGCAGGTTGAACTGCTGATGGAGTAAATGATAGATCTATCCTTTGAGGAGCAATGTAGTAGTTGAATTTTACTTTTTCAACAACTGTATCTACTATGACTGCATTAGTATTGATTTTATCAAAGTTTTGAATAGTAGGAGCGAATTCAATTCTAAAACGGGCAGTATCAATCTGTTGTGCAAAGATAAACTTTGAAATCACTAGAAATAGAATGAGGGAAAATATTTTTTTCATTGTACTTTAATTTTCAATTTAACAAATTCAGATTATTTATTTTCAGGTTGTGGTGTATTTTCTAAAGCCGTAACTTCTTTAACTTTTTCAGAGGCAATCTCTTTTAATTCCCCTTCAAAATTATCTACGATACTTTGGTAGGTGTGTCTGGCTTGGAAATAGTTACCTTTTGCTTTATATAAATCTCCATATAAAATAAACGTTTTAGCTAACCAATAGGATGAAGTATAGTTACCACCAATGATCTTTTTGATCAACTTTTCAGCTTCAGGAAGGTTATTCTCTTTGAATTCAATTTCAGATTGTTTATAGGCAGCTTCTGAACAAATATCATTGTTTCCCATCGTTGCTAACATTCCGAAATATTTCTTAGCAGTGATGTTTTCATTTAATTCATAAGCAGATCTACCGGCAAAAATGATCGCATCATTTTTTAATTCCTCTTCAATTTGATTGCCATTGATGATGTATTCTGCTGATATCAAACAATTTCTATAATCTTTTAACTCGAAATTGCAACGCATAGCCCCATTGTGTCCATAAATAATGTTGTCCTGAGTAGATCCTAATTCAATAAGTTTATTGAAATAAACAAGGGCACGTTGGAACTCATTTTTAGAGTACAAAATAAATGCACAATTGTGAATCGCTACCTCATTGTTATTGGTGTTATACTTAGCTAATAAAGCTTCATAAGAGATTAATGCATTGGAATAATCCTTCATTCCAAACTCACATTCACCCTTATTGAAATAAGCCGTTGCAGCAAACATTCCATTAGGGAATTGACGAAGATAATCCTCATAACCTTTTATTGCTCCCTGACAATCACCTCTCATATATTTGTTTTCAGCAGCTTTAAATGATACAGAATCTTGTTTCGTTTCTGAATAATTCATGTTTTTTGTTCTAATATAATCAAAAAACTCACCGGTTGTAGCATGTTCAGCGTAGATGTTTTCAAGATTGTTCAATGCATCAATAGATTCCTGAGATCCCGGATAGGTTTCAAAAACATACTTGAAATATTTAATCGCATTTTCTTCATCCTGAGTATTAAAATACGCTAGAGCCATCTTATTATATGCTTGTTTTACATATACACTCTTTGGATTGTTTTTGATGAAGTTTTGATAAGCAGTAATCGCATTACTGTATTGGTTTTGAGAATGATACGTAGAAGCTAACTCAAATTCAGCATCATCAATATAGGTTGATTTTGGGTAGGATTGGATTAATCTATTTAAAACATCAATTTTTTGATTGTGTTCTCTGTTAAAACCATAACATTTAGCTTGTTGGAAAAGGATATAATCTTTTCTGCTATTACCCACTTGCTCCGCTTTTTGGTAGAAAGCCAATGCTTGTTTCAAATTTTTCTCCATGTAATAGCAATCTGCGATTCTCATGGTAGCATCTTTTACTTCATCACTCATGGAGTTATCAGCATTTGAAATCAATGAGTTAAAAGCTGTAATGGCATCTGAATATTTGTTTGATTTCAAATAAGCATACCCAAGTCCATAAAAAGATTGCGTATAGAATTCACAATTTTTCGCAAATTCATTACGTTGGAATGTTCTGTATGAATTGATCGCTTCTGCATATTTTCCGTTGCGGTACTCAATTTCCCCTTTCCAATATAATGCTGAAACGTTAATATCTTTATCCATAGGATATTTCAAAGTTTTTTCAATCATAGCTGATGCTTTGGAATACTCTTTGTTATTGATCAATTCCAAAGTACGGAAAAAAGTACATCTTTGATATGCTTTTAAGAGAGCAGGATTTTTACTGGATATCTTCTCAATAGAAGTGATAGCCCCTTGATAATTCTTGGTGGACATATAAATCTTAGACAAATAAGTACTTGCTTCTTCACTTCTGGTTGAATTCGGATATTCGTTTTTGTATTCTTCCAACGCTTTGATGGCACTGTTAAATGGTTGATTAGAAGTTTCATACTGCAATTTTGCATAATTGTAGAGCGCATCCTCAGTGATATCGGGGTCGATTCCCATTTTATAAGCTTCATAGAAGGTTTGAGACGCCAAAGAGAGTTGATCCATATTTAAATAACAGTCACCGATCACATACAAACTCGTTTGAGCAGTAAGTGACTTTCCTTTAGATGTTTGTGATAGAAAGTCGATCGCTTTTTTATACTCTTTGATGTTGTAGAAGGTGTAACCTGCAGCAAAACAATCGTTTGAGTCTAAAGTAGCTTTGTTTTTCTCGATATAGAAGGTAAAATAAGGGGCTGCTTCTTCATATTTTCCGAGGTTGTAGAAAGCAAGTCCAAGCGATCTTGCGATATCTATTTTACTCTTTTCATTTGATTTTTCGTATAGGGGAGGTGCTATAGTAACCAATTGGTCATATTTTTTTTGAAGAAAAAGGATTTGTACCACATAATAAGGGACAATGTTTTGATATTCATAAGAATCTTTCAATTCAAGAAATCCTTCCAAAGCAGCCTCATATTGTTTCATTTCGTAGGCGATATGAGCAAGATAGTACGTTGCTCTTAATCTATATGGACCATCTGCTTTTTTAGCACGCAACATCAAAGCTTTAGCTTCATCAAATTTTCCGAGTGCAAAATAGGAGTAACCTTTTTTGAAGTGATACTCAGCTAATTCTTCGGGTCTCACGTTTCGATCATCAATTTTATCGAAGGTTTCGATCACATTTTTATACTGTTTTTTGTAGAAGTAGAACTTTCCGAGGTAGTAATTAGCTTCAGGGACAAGAGAATGCACCGGGTAAAGTCTAATGAAGTCGGAAAGATAAAAAATAGCATCCTCGTTATAGAGTTGTGCCGCGCAAACTCCGATATAGAAATAGGAGTTTGATTTTATATCTTGCTGTTTATTAGGGGTATTCTCATAAACATACTTGAAATACTGTTGTGCTGACCCATATTTCTCTTTTTGGAAAAGTTCCATAGCGGTGTTAAACTCGAACTCAGGAGATTCGAATTTGAGAGGTTTCTGAGCACTAAGAAAATAAAATGATAAAGTGACAAATAGAAAAACAACACTTTTTTTGTTCAAAATTCCCATATCTTTTAAAATTGACATTATATATATATAAATAACGAACAAAGATAAAGATTTGATATAGTTTTAAAATGTTAAATTAGATTATTTTTCAACAGGCTACTATTGATAACCCAACTCCAGCTATCAGCTATCAGTTATCAGCTTTTTATTATTCACTATTCACTACAAAACCGAAGGTTTAGTTCGTATCGTGCGCACGAATTTACTTCGTTACTTGAAAAAACCTTGCCGGAATAACACTCTCAAAATGTAACTCTTCACCAGTAGTCGGATGGTCGATAATTAATGAGTAGGAGTGGAGCCCTAGCCTTTGTAAAGGATTACTCTTAGCGCCGTAAGCTTTATCTCCAGCTACCGGATTTCCCATCTCTGAAAAATGTACCCTGATCTGATTCTTTCGCCCGGTTATTAACTCAATATCTACTAAACTGTAATTTGAATTCTCCTGAATCAAACGATACGCTGTTTCTGCTAATTTTCCCTTACGGGGATCATCAACAGAGTAAACTTTAAAAACACTGTTTTCGTGTAAATAGGTGGATATTATACCTTCGGTCTCCTTTAATTGACCTTCAACTACAGCAACATACTTTTTTTGAAATGATTGCCAGTTGTCCTGTAAAAACCGTTTTGCCCGTTCATTTTTGGCAAATACCAACAATCCTGAAGTGTCGCGATCCAATCGATGTATAATGAAAATGCGATTTTTGGACTTCGAATTGCCCCTCTTCACAAAATCTGTTAGCATATAATAGGCACTACTTTCCCGATCATTCTCCGTTGCTATGGTTAAAACACCACACTGTTTAGTCACAACCAGAATATCCTGATCCTCATAAATAACGGTAATTCCCTTAGGATGGTGCTTCTTTGATGGAATTTTTAAAGGAGTTCGTTTATTTTGCATCTTGATGGGGTAAAATGGCTAATAATCTATTATAAAAACTATTTAACATTGCTTCCGTCGTTCATGTTTACATCTGCACTGATCGACATATCCATTGTCATTCCTTCAGGAAGTTGATCATTGGCCTGTACTTCTGCTTTTCCTGACATGATCATTT
>DAONEU010000030.1:0-19262 GCA_035403245.1 Bacteroidales bacterium
TCATTTGCTAATTTGCTAATTTACGAATTCCTTTCCCCCTTCAACCTTCCACTTTCCCCTAATCAGCACATCAGCACATTAACTACACTTCTTTCATCGACAAACTGATCCTCTTGCGGTTGATATCCACATCGGTGACCTTAACCAACACTTTTTGTCCCAATTTGACAACATCGTTAGGGTTGCTGACAAATTTGTTGGCAAGTTGACTAACATGAATCAACCCATCCTGATGAACCCCAATATCAACAAAACAGCCAAAGTTGGTGATGTTGGTGATGATTCCCGGAACCACCATCCCTATAATAAGATCATTTATGGAATTGATATTTTTATCAAAAGCAAACTCTTCAAACTGTTCCCGTGGATCTCGTCCCGGTTTGGCTAACTCTTGCATGATATCCTTTAAGGTCGGAATACCCACTTTGTCCGTTACAAACTCTTGAATTTTGATCTCTTTTCTTAGAGATTCATTGGATATCAGTTGTTTTACATCGGTATGTAATTTTTTGGCCATAGCCAAAACGATGTTGTAGGATTCCGGGTGCACTGCACTGTAATCCAAAGGATTCTGAGCTCCATGAATCCTTAGAAAACCCGCAGCCTGTTCAAAAGCCTTATCTCCAAAACGAGGCACTTTTTTCAGAGCATCTCTGGTCTTAAATGGTCCATTTTGATTGCGATACTCCACAATATTTTTAGCTAATGAGGGTCCAACTCCTGAAACATAAGATAGCAAATCTTTACTGGCTGTATTCACCTCAACTCCTACAGAATTGACACAACTCTCTACTACCTCCTGTAAACTTTTCTGCAGCCAGCTCTGATTTACATCGTGTTGATATTGCCCAACGCCAATAGATTTTGGATCAATTTTTACCAGTTCCGCGAGAGGATCCATCAACCTACGGCCAATAGAAACAGAACCTCTAACGGTTAAGTCGAGATCAGGAAACTCATCTCTCGCTATTTCGGATGCAGAATAGATGGAAGCTCCACTCTCATTCACCATCACGATTGAAACAGGATTGGGGAATGGGATTTTTTGAACAAATGCTTCAGTTTCTCTACCTGCGGTACCGTTTCCAATGGCAATCGCTTCCACTTTGTACTCTTTCACTAACCATTGCAAGGTATCTGAACTGTTTTTATACTCTTGTTGAGGTGGATGGGGATAAATGGTGCTGTGATGTAACAGTTTTCCTTGTTTGTCGAGAACAACCACTTTACAACCGGTTCTAAATCCCGGATCAAGTGCTAACGTTGTTTTTTGGCCCAATGGCGCACTCATTAACAGTTGGCGAAGATTGGTTCCAAAAACAGCAATGGCCTCCTTATCGGCCTTCTCTTTGTAGTATTTGCGCATCTCAGTCTCCATCTGAGGTTGTAGTAATCTTTTATAAGAGTCTTCAGTAGCACTTAACACATGTGGAGTGCAGGAATTATTAGCTTTTACGGTAAACCGTTGCATGATTTTTACAGCTATCTCTTCATCCGGTTTTATGGAGATCCTCAAAAATCCTTCCTCTTCTCCTCTTAGCATAGCTAACACCCGATGTGATGGCGCTTTCCATAACGGTTCCTGGCTCTTGAAATAGATCTCAAACTTAGCCCCATCCTCCTCTTTGTCTTTCACCACTTTGGAGTAGATTACCGATTCTTTAATGAACATATTTCGGATGCGGTCTCTGATTTTCATATCTTCAGAGATCCATTCAGCCATGATATCACGGGCTCCTTGTAAAGCTTCTTCGAGATTGGCAACCCCTTTTTCCTTGTCTATATAAGTCTTTGCGATGGCATTAAGATCCACTTTGCTTTGATCATAAATGATGATGGCCAATGGTTCCAACCCTTTATCAATCGCAATGGTTGCTTTAGTCTTACGTTTGGGTCGGTATGGTAAATAAACATCTTCCAGTTCAGTTAAGCTGTTGATATTGTTGATCTGTGTCAAGAGTTTAGGAGTCATCTTCCCTTGTTCTGTAATGGAATCGATGATCACAGCTCTTCTTTTATCCAGTTCCACCCATTTTTCATTTAAATCACGAATCTGGGTAACAATCACCTCATCAAGGCTTCCGGTCATCTCTTTCCGATACCTCGAAATAAAAGGGATCGTCGCACCGGAACTGAGTAGCTCTATAGTATTTTTAATCTGATGTTCAGGAATTCCCAACTCGCGGGAAATCAATGCAGCGTAGTTTTTGATGGTCATTTTCGACTAAATTTGAATACACCTGCAAAGATAGTGAATAATGTGCTAATGTGCTAATGTGCTAATGTGCTAATAAAAAAAATTAAATTTGCTTAAAAACTACTTTATCGTATTTTTTCTCCAGCCATATTTTATTACGACTTGCGTAGCCAATGGCATAATTGATCTCTGTTTTAGGGACTTCAACTTCAAAGGTATCTGTATCATTATTCTGGGAAATTTGTAGCAATCTATCTTTCCATAAAGCGGTTAATACCAACTCTTTGAACGAAACATGAAATGGTCCGGCAATAAGCGTTTCATGGTGGATCAACCCTTCGGAAGGGTGAAGTCCTAAACGTAAAATTTGAATGTTGTTTTGTTCAAAAATAGGAACGATTTGAGCACACCATTCTACGGCTTCTTCCAATGATAAAGGTTGATAAAGCCCATCTCTGAATTCCTTCTCCAAATCGGTATCTTGAATCACTAATGTAGGGTAGATTCGTGTGTATTGTGCTCCCAATTCCACAATTTTTTGAGCCGTTGCGATAGATTTCTCAAGAGTATCTCCGGGTAATCCAATCATCATTTGTAATCCCAACTCAAAACCATGTTGCCGAATCATCTGAGCACTTTTGATAACATCTTGCACAGTATGACCTCTTCTAGTGTATTTAAGAACTTCAGGATCGAGACTTTGAGCCCCTAATTCAACTAAAGAAACGCGATAGTTCTTCAATAACATTAAAATAGGCTCACTAATATAATCGGGACGCGTGGAAAGTTGAATGGAGTGCACTTTTTTATCATCAATAAACGGTTGAACCACTTTAAGGTACGCTTCTTGTTCAGAAATAGGTAATCCGGTAAAATTTCCTCCAAAAAAGGCCACTTTAACCACCACTTCGGGGTTTTGATAAGGGATAGTCTGAAGGTACCCGGTAAAAAAGGAAGCCACTTCATCCGGTTTAGGAGAAGTGGCTTTTTCAGTAATATTATATTGGTTACAATAAGTACAGCGGAAAGGACAAGCTGATTCGGGAATAAATATCGGTATAACGTAATGCGTTTTCAATGAAACAATTACTCAGCTAAAACCAATACTTTGTTATGTTGAACTTCCACAACACCTCCGTTGATTTCAAAAAATTGAATACCGGATGGCGTTTCGGCTTTGATTTTTCCTTTTCTTAAACCTGCGATCATAGGGGCGTGTTTGTCTAATATAGCAAACAAACCATCCAAACCGGGGAAAAGGATTGCTGATGCTTCACCAAGATAGATCTCTTTGTCAGGAGTTAGAATTTCTAGTTTCATAGTTATTTAGCAGCGTTTAGTTCTTTATTTCCTTTTTCGATAGCTTCTTCAATATTTCCAACTAAGTTGAAGGCATTTTCAGGTAAATAGTCAAGTTCACCATCTAAGATCATGTTAAAACCTTTGATTGTTTCTTCTATTGGAACGAAAACTCCTTTAAGACCTGTAAATTGTTCAGCAACATGGAAAGGTTGAGATAAGAAACGTTGAACACGACGAGCGCGGTGAACCACTTTTCTATCCTCTTCAGAAAGTTCTTCCATCCCAAGAATAGCAATGATATCCTGAAGTTCTTTATATCTTTGAAGCGTTTCTTTCACTCTTTGAGCAGTTCTATAGTGAAGTTCACCAACAACATCAGGACTTAAAATTCTGGATGTAGAGTCCAATGGGTCTACAGCAGGATAAATACCTAACTCCGAAATTTTTCTACTTAAAACGGTAGTAGCATCCAAGTGAGAGAAAGTAGTTGCAGGAGCAGGGTCAGTTAAGTCATCAGCAGGAACATAAATCGCTTGAACAGAAGTAATAGAACCTCTTTTAGTTGAAGTAATTCTTTCTTGAAGAATCCCCATTTCGGATGCTAAAGTAGGTTGATAACCTACAGCAGAAGGCATACGACCTAAAAGAGCAGAAACTTCAGAACCGGCTTGTGTAAAACGGAAGATATTATCTACAAAGAAAAGGATATCACGACCACCAGACTCTTCATCACCATCACGATAATATTCAGCAACAGTTAAACCGGAAAGGGCAACCCGTGCACGTGCGCCGGGAGGTTCATTCATCTGACCGAATACCATAGTACATTGAGAATTTGCTAATTTTTCCTGATCCACTTTATTCAAATCCCATCCCCCTTTTTCCATACTTTCAAGAAATTCATCACCATATTGGATAACACCTGATTCAATCATTTCACGTAAAAGGTCATTTCCTTCACGGGTACGTTCACCAACACCGGCAAAAACAGACATACCGGAATATTTTTTAGCAATGTTATTGATCATCTCCATGATCAAAACGGTTTTACCAACACCGGCGCCACCGAATAAACCAATTTTTCCCCCTTTCATATAGGGCTCAATTAGGTCAATAACTTTAATACCGGTATATAAAACCTCTTGAGAAGTGGATAAACTTTCGAATGAAGGAGGATCACGGTGAATATCTTTTCTCACAGGAGAATCGATTTTGTTAATTCCATCAATAGCATCTCCGATTACATTTAATAATCTACCATTAATGTTACCGGTTGGCATAGAGATCATACGACCAGTAGCAATTACATCCATTCCTCTTTTAAGACCGTCGGTAGAATCCATAGCGATACAACGCATTGTATTTTCTCCAATAGCTTGTTCACATTCAAGTACTAAATGTTCTCCGTTTTCTTTAACAATGTGTAATGCATCATAAATGTTAGGAAGTGCTACATCATCACCGAATTGAACATCTACAACAGCACCAATAATTTGAGAGATTTTCCCTCTTATTTGACTTGTCATTTTATCTTTTTTAAATTATATTGTTCTATAAATTTTAGAGCCGCAAAAATAATATTTTTTGTTAAATTTTTGTGGGTATTTTTAAAAATATTTCATTAAAAATTTATAAAAAAAAGAGGAGATCAAATCTCCTCTTTTTATATCGTAAAAAACAAAGAATACTACTTTTTACCAAACCCTTCGTCAGAAACGGATAATTTAGTTCTTCCTTTTGCTCTGCGAGCTGATAATACTCTACGTCCATTAGCAGTAGCCATTCTTTCTCTGAATCCGTGTTTGTTCTTACGTCTTCTGTTTGAAGGTTGATAGGTTCTTTTCATTGCTTTATAATGTTATATTATTTTTTCGTTTTTTTCGGGCTGCAAAGATACAACTTTTTTTTAAATATTCAAATTATTTTCATTTAAAAAATTTTGAATGATCATTTTTGGCGTTTTTATCGATTTTTGTAGCCATTCCAAATATAAAATTTCTTTCTCTTCTTCAGATAATTTCCAATTTATTGATGATTTATTTAATTTTTCAATAAAATAAGATGCCATAATTGCGACAGAATTGGAAATATTATAGCTCGTCGTGAAGCCATACATCGGGATTTTTACAGATTGATCTGACAAAGCGATCGCTTCCGGTGTTAAACCCTTTAATTCTGTACCAAACAATAAAGCAATTGGCTTATCTAAAGGAAGATCCTCCATATAACAGCTATCATCACCAGGCAAAGTAGCGACAACGGTGTATCCTTTTTGCTTTAACCCAAGGATACAGTCGGAAATATTGGTATCAGAAACCGGGTAATGGTAATGATTCAGCCATTTGTCGGCCCCCATTGAGATAGCCGTATGGATCGAAAACTCATTCTCCCCTTCAATAATATGAATATCCTGAATTCCAACACATTCACAAGTTCTCATAACTGCACTAATATTCTGGGTTTGAAAAAGGTCTTCAACAACAACAGTAAGATGTCTTGTCCTATTTTCTAATACTTTTAAGATTCTCGCATTTCTTTCATCTGTAAGAAATGTGGTTAAATAGTTACATACAATCCTTCTAGTCTCTCTATTTTCTATTGTCATCATAATCAAATAATCATAAAAAAAGCCCTAAAAAAGGGCTTTTTTGTTCCATTTCCGGAAAATATTAGATTGTTCCGGTTAGTTCAGTTCCTGGTTTAAATTTGATAACGTTTTTAGCAGGAATATCCATTTCTTTTTTAGTTTGAGGGTTGCGGCCTTTTCTTGCAGCACGTTTTACAACTGCAAATGTACCAAATCCTACTAATGAAACTTTTTCACCTTTTGTTAAAGCTTCTGTTGTTGCACATACAAATGCATCAAGAGCTATTTTAGCTTGAACTTTAGTGAACCCTGCTTTTTCAGCAATTGAACTAATTAATTCTGCTTTGTTCATTGGAATTGATTTAATGGTTAATAAACTTATTTTCAACGACTGCAAATTTAAAAAATATTTAATGAAATTGTTGAAAAAAGCGCCATTGTTGATAAACAATTCAATTGTTAATAAATATAGCCTAAATAGGAGTATAAATTACACTATTTTAATATCATTGTGTAATTATCTGACCTAAACCCTTGTAAAAAGGTGTAAATATCCATTTTACTCTTCCCTTGTAACTGCAATTCAAGTAGTGATATTTGATAATCTGAACAACAAATAGTAAGTTTTTTCTTCTTGTCCGTAATGATTGTACCCGGTTTATCGGTACTCTTTTCATCAAGAAGTTCAGCTTTATAGCATTTTAAAACTATCTCTTCCCCATTTAAATTTTGGATCAAAGTATACGCTGTAGGATAAGGTGACAGTCCCCGAATCAGGTTATAAACCTCTCTTGCAGGTTTATTCCAGTCAATTTTGGTATTCTCTTTGTTTAATTTTGGAGCCATTTTTAATTGACTTAGATCAAAATGGTCTTGAGGTTTGAGATGAATCTTTCCTTCAGCAATTTTCCGAACAGTTTCTATTGCTAACTGTGCTCCCAACTTCATCAACCTCTCGTAGATTTGCCCAGTAGTATCTTCTTCACTGATTTCACAATCTTTAAAATCTATAATATCCCCTTTATCAATCTCATGATTAAGGAAGAATGAGGTAACCCCTGTTTTTGTCTCTCCATTGATCACAGCCCAGTGAATAGGTGCTGCGCCTCTATATTGAGGTAACAACGATCCATGGATGTTAAAAGTGCCTTTAGGAGGCATCAAAAATACCTCTTCGGGTAACATTCTAAAAGCAACAACCACAAAAAGATCAGCAGCATAACTTTTTAATGATTCTAAAAACTCAGGATCCTTTAACTTTATAGGTTGTAAAATGGGAATTTGATGTTCTAAAGCGTATTGCTTGACTTCCGAATATTGAATTTTCAATCCTCTTCCTGCAGGTTTATCAGGGGCTGTGACAACAGCAACAACCTCATGTTCGGATTGATTCAGAGCATCTAAACTTGCAACTGCAAATTCAGGGGTGCCCATAAAAACAATTTTCATATTATTTTAACTTTCTTTGAAGTTCAATCATCTTAAGGACAGTATAGGCAGCTTCAACGCCTTTATTGCCATGTTTTCCACCGGAACGATCCACAGCTTGCTCCATAGTATCACAAGTCAAGACACCAAAAATAACCGGTACTTCATAATCTAATCCCACTTTCATGGCTCCATTAGCCACTGCTTGTGAAATAAAATCAAAATGTCTTGTTTCCCCTTGAATGACGCATCCTAAACAGATTACACCATCCAACTCATCATCTGCATCTAATAACATAGCAGCACCAAGAGGTAATTCAAAGCTCCCGGGTACTTGATGAATGGCAACATTAGCTTCTAATACACCATGATCCAATAAGGTAAATAGTGCACCCTCTTTTAATGCATTGGTAACAGTTGGATTCCATTCACTAACAACAATCCCTATTTTAAATTTATTGGCTTTAGGAAAAGTCGCAGAGTGTTCAGAAAGATTGGTTTTCTTCATTATTTACCTAATTTTGCATTGGCACGATCTACAAAACGAGCAACACCCATTTTGGTATATTGATCATAAAAATCGTTTTCAATGGTATGATATGTGTCAATAGCTTTTTGCCATTGTTCTTCTCTTTCGTACATTTGTCCCAATTTGAAAAGATTTATAGGCGCAAAGTAAGGATCTTCATTTCCATCTACGGATTTTTCATAAAAAGAAACTGCTTTTTTTGCATCTCCCATATCATCATAGATATCTCCAATAAGAGCTTGACAAGAATACCAAAGAACATCCTCTTTGTGTTTGAATTTCAAAAGATAATTCAAAGCTTCCTCTTTGTCTTTTAATTTTAAATAACATAGACCTGCATAATAGTTAGCAATATTGGAAGTTTTAGTTAAACTATACCCTTTAGCAATTGTAAGAAATCCATCAATTTCATCGTCACCTTCCAAAGCAATAAGAACCGATGCTGAATCTCCGGCCATCATCTTTTCAATTGGCTTAAGAATGAGCATAGATGCTTTTTCAGCTTTAGGAGCTAAATAAAATTTATTAAATGCTAATATTGCGGAAATGATCAATAAAATTCCAATGATTACTCCATAAACGATTTTGTTATATTTGTTGAAAAATACAATTGTTTTTGAAATAAAATTCTCTTTTTTTGGAGTTGCACTTTCTTTTTTTGCACCAATTTTTTCCTTGTTTGTCATATAATAAATTTTTTAATTTTCGAGCGGCAAAAATAACAATAATTTTCTAATAATAGATAATAATTTTTTTAATATTTAAATAGCTATACTATATCAATGGAATAGTCTATTTATTGTAAGGCTTATTCAATTCAAATAATACTTGATCAGTGATCTCTTTAGATGGATCTGCATGAATTAAAAACGGACTATTGGCTTGATAAGTAATCACAAATGAAGCATTTCTTTGTAAATTAACTCGTTTGATTACTGTTTGTAAAGAATCATAAATCTGAAGTAAAGCTGTAGATTGTCTGTTTTGTAAATCATTAAACACATTCTCTTTCTCACTGGTTATGGCTGCATATTCTTGTTCCAGTTGCATTTGAGCATTTTCTATTTGAACTTGAGTTAAAATACCTTTAGAATAATTTTCCTGAAATTGCGCATATTTCTTTTTGAATGCTTCCTCTTTGTTTTGGAAAATGGCTTCCTGTTTTTTAGTTTCTTTTTCAATATCACCGGTTAATATCTTAACTAACTCATAGTTAGCATTAATAGTGTCTAAATTAACATAAACGACTTCTCCTGTACCGGGCTTTCCAGAGAATTCTTTAGGAACGAATACTTCTTGTTTAGGAGTTATAAAATGTAAAATATAAAGTACAATAACTGCAATTGTGATACAAATTGTAAAGACTAATTGAAATGGAAATTTCTTATTCTCTTTCATGGAAGTTTTTGGAAGCGGAGTAACTTCTGATGTTTCATTTGAAATAGATTGTTCGTTAGAAATCATTTCATTCTCAAGACCATTGTTAATTTCATTTTCTGTCATATTCTTGGTTTTTTATTAATTATAGATTGTTTTGATAAATCGTTTCAATTCTGCTACGAAAATCTCTGATCGTTTCAGCTGGTTCAGGATAAACCGGTTTAAGAAACTGCAACTCAATTTTATTTAAAAATTTAGGAACTCGGATGCTCTTGAATGTAGCAGCTTCAGATCCTTTGATAATAACTGGAACTACAGGAACATTTAATTCTGTGCTTAGGATAGCAAACGCATCTCTGAAATGTTTCAGTTTTTTGTCCTTCGCTCTAGTTCCTTCAGGGAAAATAATTACATTTTTACCTTGTTTCAATACTTCGGACATCTTTTGAAGTGATTCTCTAATATTAGTATTCACATTCATTAAAATGATATTACTCCTTTTTGCAACAAATCTTCCCAATGCAAAATTAAAGTGTTTATCTTTGGCAAAAAAGAATGTTCTTTTAGCAACCGACCATTTCATTTTAGAGGAAATAAAAACGCCATCAAAGCCACTTCTGTGATTCCCAATGATAATACATGGTCCATCCGGAATGTTTTCAGTGCCTTTTGATCTATATCTATAAAATAAATTAAAAAACACTCTGATTGCATGATCTAAAAACCGATGGGTAAGTCCTGATTTAGGTAATTTTAAATCCTCGAGTTTATGTTGAAGAATCTCTTTCCAAGAGATTTCAGTTTCTTTTATTACAGATGAGTTTTCCTCAATATGTGAGGTAAGCTTATTTAACGTTGGGAATTCATCTAATTGATTCTCTTTCAAATGCAACTCAAATGCAGTTTCTATGTAAGCGATTAAAGCAACTCTAGTAAGAGAATCCATAGCTAAATCGATTTCAAAGTTGGAATCCCCATTAGCTTTTTTGCCCGTTTCACTCTCTACAAATGTTTTTAATGATACATAAATTGGATTTAGATTTTCAACTTCATCCTCTTTTTGTGCTTTTTCTTCAGTTGTAATGAGATCTTTCAAGTAAAATCTTTGGATTTTACCAAGTCTGGTTCTTCGCAACTCTGAAGATGCAATATGAAATTTCTTAATCCTTTTATAGGTCATTGCTCCTTTGTTGTACTCTTCAATCTCCGCTCTAATGATATCGGATGCAGTAAAACCAGTTTTCAATCTAACTACATCCATATCAGGCACAACCAAGGCTTGTAAAAGATCATTTTCAAGAAAAATGGCAACCTCTTTCATCACTTTGGTTTTCTCCATGAGTTCAAATTCCAACTCAACTGGATTGATATTTTTTCCATTAGATGTGACGATAATCTCTTTAATTCTCCCGGTAATTTTAAGCCCTTTTTTATCCATAATGCCTAAATCTCCGGTTTCTAACCAACCATCTTTAATAATATCATTAGTTTCTTCCGGCCTATTATAATACCCCTTCATCACATTATCCCCTTTGATATATATTTCTCTGTTTTCTCCAAAACGGATCTCAAGTCCAGGAAGTAAATGTCCGGAATATCCAATCTCATCTTTACCGGGTCTGGTAAAAGAAATCATGGGTGCACATTCAGTCATACCGTAACCTACTAATACAGAAAATCCTAAGGTTTGGAATATGACACCAGTATCGTCTGGCAAAGCAGCACCTCCACATACCAAATGTTCAATATGCCCTCCAAATTTTTGATGAACAGCTTTGAATATTTTTTTAGAAAAAGTTTTATTTCTGATTAATTTGGCTAATTTAAACATGGTTCGACCTACAAAAGAGGAATTAATTTTCACCATAATCCCTTTTGCCAAAGTTTCATATAGTTTTGGAACTCCAATGATAAGACCAATTTTGCCTCGGTTTAATGTAGAAATAATGCTTTCTGCAGATAATCCTTCTGCAATATATACTGTTGCTCCTACATACATAGGCGTTAAAATAGTACCCACAAAAGGGAAACTGTGATGTAACGGTAATAAAACCATTACATTAACCTCTTCTCTATAAATAGGAACAAATTCCGAAACAGAATAGACGTTAAACATAATGTTTTTATAGGATAACATCACTCCTTTAGGAGACCCAGTTGTACCGGAAGTGTAAATAATCGTCATTACCTTTTCCGCTTCACCGATAGGAATGGGCTCCACTTCAATAGAATCGTAGCCTTCAATATTAACATCGTTGGCTGTCATGACCAAACATTCATAATCTGAGATCATATTAACAGCTTCACTCACCATTTCCAATTTACTTTCTACTGTAAAAATGATATCAGGTTTACAATCTCCAATAATAAAAGAAAGTTCTTTTAAAGTTGATGTAACATCTACAGGCACCAAAATGGCACCACTTTTAAATGTTCCGTATGTTACAAAAAAATATTCAGGAGAGTTATCTGCAAAAATCAGAATTTTATCTGGATTCTTCCCGTTTTTTGTAAAATTATTTTGGTAAACCGTTGCCAATTGCAAAAGTTGAGAATAGGAATATTCTTTGTCCTTAAATACAATAGCCGGTTTATTTCTTTTGCTAATCATCATAATCTAGAAATAAAAAAAGTTCGTGCAAAGATACGCGAACTTTTTGATTTATGTTAAATATGTTTGAAAAAGATTACAATTTCCATCCAAAAGTACCTACAATATAATGAGATACGTATTGTTGATTAACAGGATTAACCATATCAGGATTAAAAAACCAATAGTTTTGCTTAGATGTTTTGTATTGATAAGCAACATCTACAAAGAATGAATTGGTACGATATCCTAATCCCAAAGAGCCTACTTTTAAAGAAGCATCGTTGATATTATCTTGATAAGGGGAACTAGTGTAAGCAAATCCTGCACGAAACAAAAAGTTTTTAGTTAGATAAACTTCTCCACCAACTCTTATGGTATGAGTTGCCTGATAACAATCACGAATGGCTTTATTTTCATCTTTAAAAAGATAAGTATTTGAACCCCAGGATCCCATTTCACTTTTTGAATAATCGGTAAACTCATAATCAGCACTGATAAAACCTCTCTTCAAAATCAAGAAAGCAACATTTGCCATGACTCTAGCTGGAGTAATCAACTGATAATTATAGTCATTTGTATAACTAACATTTAAACTTGTATCTCCAAATGAAACCATTTCTCTTTCTAAGATATCATGCATATTCCCATAATAAGTAGGTGTATGAAAAGCAGCTCCAAATCTCAAAAAAGAAACCGGTTGATATAAAATACCTAATTTCAAATTGATACCGGTTGAAGAAACCATCAATTTATCATTAATGGTAAAAGAATTGAAATGATCCACAATATTTTGATCATCTATCTCTTCATAAGTTCTGTTTTCGATGTAAGACAGGAATGGAACGCCTAAAGTAGCTCCAACGAAGAATTTATCGTTATAATTTCCACCAAAAGAGAATGTTAGCTCGTTGATTCTCCCACTTGAATGAACTGAAGTCATTTGTTTTAGATCTTTCCCAAAATAAGCAGGTACATATTGATCGTTATCGGTTGTATTGTTAAGTGGATCAATGATATAAGACTGGTAAGCAAAATATCCTTCATTAGATAAGTCATCATAAAGAGAACCATTTGCTGCTTGGGCAAAAGCCTGTCCCATAGTGCTTCCATTACTTCTGCCTTCAACTGCAAATTTATTGGCAAAATTCATAATTTGGTTATATCCTATGCCGAATTGCCCTTTTTTCCATTTACTGTTACTAGCTGCATCCCATGCAAATACAATTCCTAAATTCGAAACAGTTGATGACATTGATGTAGTGGGAGTTAATTCATCATTATAATCTGAATTAACGTGTGAAATATTAAGAACCAACGGAGTAAAAGAGATCTCTGTTTTTTTGAATAATCCTATAGAAGCAGGATTAGTACTTAATGCTGAAAAATCTGCTCCAACTGCACCAAATGCTCCACCTGCGCCAATAAAACGTGCAGTACCACTCCATTCCGTTCTTGAAAAGCGCAATGCATCAAGTTCATTTTGTGCAAATGTTAGATTTCCTAGACACAATAGTGTGAAAATCAAAATGATGTTTTTTGTATTCATATTGCTAATTTTTAATGTTTAAACAAATCTATTTTCTATGACCTGAACTACTGCCAGAACTACCTCTGGAACTGCTCCCACTAGAACCGGAAGAGCTTCCTCTTGAGCTACTTCCACTTGATCCTGATGAACTGCCTGAACTACTTCTGTTATAACTTCCACTTGAACCGGATGAACTGCCTGAACTGTTTCTATTGTAGCTGCCACTGGATCCGGATGAACTTCCTGAACTGTTTCTGTTATTATCATAAGTTCTGGTATTTCCGGAACCTTGGTTGTTTTGATAGTTTTGGTTGTTTCGGTTGTAATTGGAGTTGTTTTGGTTATTGTTTTGGTAGTTATTGTTTTGGTAGTTATTGTTTTGGTAGTTATTGTTTCTGGAATTATTATTATAGGTTCTACCATTCCCTTGAGAATTATTGTTTTGATTATTTCTATCATTTTGATAATTCCCGTTATTTGGATTGGTTTGATTATTCCTATTGTAGTTGTTTTGATTGTTTTGCTGATTGTTATTGTTTTGTTGATTGTTTTTGTTCCGATTATCTTGTTGATAATTGTTTTGAGGTCTGGTATTTTGAGGTCTGTACTGTCTGTTATAGTTTCCTTGGTTATTTTGAGGTCTGTTTTGTTGATTGTAATTACCTTGGTTGTTTTGTCTGGTATTGTTTTGTTGGTTATAATTCCCTTGGTTGTTTTGAGGCCTGTTTTGTTGATTGTAGTTACCTTGGTTGTTTTGTCTGGTATTGTTTTGTTGGTTATAATTCCCTTGGTTGTTTTGAGGCCTGTTTTGTTGATTGTAGTTACCTTGGTTGTTTTGTCTGGTGTTGTTTTGTTGCGTATTATTATTTTGAGGGTTTTGTCTGCTGTTTTGATTATTTTCAACTGGACGAGTACCTACTGAATTGGAATTATTATCTTGAACCGTTCTATTTTGAGTATTATTATTTTGTGAAACAGGTTTATTATTAGGTTTTTCCCTTGAAGTTGTTCCTGAAACCGGTCTATTTGGATTAGCTTCCACTTCTCTTATTAAAGTGGTATAATTTTGATTGAATGACGTTGGTGTAACTGAACGAGAAACAGATTTACCATTGTTGTCATTATTTTCACCTGGTCTTGGTCTTTTACCACCGGTTCCGGCAGATGGACCTACATTATTTCTATGACCATAAAAATAGGAGTTGTTATTGTCATAATTATTATGGTAATAACCTGCATGATTTCCATCATAATAGCCATCCCAATAGCCATCTTGATAGCCATTCCAATATCCATTATGATAACCATGATGTCCTCCCCAGAATGGATCATAACCCCAACCGTAACAGAAGCCGTAGTTGTAATACCCATAGTTGTAGTAATAAGGTCTATAATAATAAGTTGGCCACCACCAACTATATCCCATATAAATACTCATTCCCCAAGTGGAAGGATAGGAATCATAATAATATAAATTGGTATAGTAAGGATCATAATAGCCCCATCCTGTGTTGTAATTGTCATGGAATCTACGAATCCTTGAGGTATAATAATAGTCATAATTATCATAATCATCATAATCAGAATAATAAGATCCATCATTGGAATAATCATAATTCTCATCATTATAATAATTATTGTCTCCATTATTATTCTGATAATTATTGGAATCATAATTATTATTGTTGTTGTAATTTTGATCCTGGTAGTTAGGTTGGTCTTGGTAGTTTTGTTGATCCTGATTATTTTGTTGATCTTGAGAATTGGGTTGATTTTGACTATAATTATAGTCGTTGTTTTGTGGTGGTGTAACAGGTTCTTTGTACTGATTATCTGTTGATGGGGTGTACACATCATCGTAATAAGTTACATTGCTTACTGTACAGGAACTGGCCATAATCGTTAAAATGATGCCGGTTATAAATAGTCTCGTTTTCATATTTTTACCTCCTATTTTATTATATTTGGTTGCTTTTTCGTATCTTTGCACAAATTTTAGACTACAAAAAAATCATTAAGTTTAATGTAAACGAGAAGAGATGGCAAAAAGTATTACCCCACGCGAAAAAGACTATTCACAATGGTATATTGACATTGTTAAAAATGCAGATCTTGCTGAAAATTCAGCAGTTAGAGGATGCATGGTGATCAAACCCTATGGATATGCTATTTGGGAAAAAATGAGAGACGCACTTGATAAAATGTTTAAAGATACCGGACATGTAAATGCATATTTTCCACTTTTTATTCCAAAATCTTTCTTTAGTCGTGAAGCCGACCATGTTGAAGGGTTTGCCAAAGAGTGTGCAGTTGTTACTCACTATCGTTTAAAAAAGGATCCAAATGGCGGATTGATGGTTGATCCGGACGCTAAGTTGGAAGAAGAGTTAATAGTTCGCCCAACCTCTGAAACCATTATATGGGATACTTATAAAAATTGGATTCAATCTTATCGTGATCTTCCAATACTTTGTAATCAATGGGCTAATGTGGTTCGTTGGGAAATGAGAACCCGTCTTTTCCTTCGTACAGCTGAATTCCTTTGGCAAGAGGGACATACAGCACACGCTACCCGCGAAGAAGCTGTTATTGAAACAGAAAAAATGTTAAATGTATATGCTGATTTTGCTGAAAAACACATGGCTATGCCTGTTATCAAAGGGGTAAAATCTCCAAATGAAAGATTTGCCGGCGCTTTAGATACCTATTGTATTGAAGCCCTTATGCAAGATGGTAAAGCTCTTCAAGCTGGAACATCCCATTTCTTAGGACAAAATTTCGCGAAAGCTTTTGATGTTAAATTCTTAAGCAAAGAGAATAAACTGGAATATGTTTGGGCTACCTCCTGGGGTGTTTCTACCCGTTTAATCGGTGCTCTTATCATGAGCCATTCTGATGACAACGGTCTTGTTCTCCCTCCAAAATTGGCTCCTCTTCAAGTAGTTATTATACCTATATATAAAGATGAAGAGCAACTCAATGCAATCCGTACTAAAATGGAACCTGTAATCAGTGCATTAAAAGCTAGAAATATAACTGTTAAACTAGATGACGACGACTCCAGACGCTCCGGATGGAAATTCAATGAGTATGAAATGAAAGGAGTTCCTGTTCGCATTGCTGTTGGCCCTCGTGATTTAGAAAACAATCAAGTGGAGATTGCTCGTCGTGATACTCTGGAGAAAAAAACTGTTTCTTACGATAATCTGAATCAATATATTGAAACACTTTTAGAAGATATTCAACAAAATATTTACAATAAAGCATTGATTTATAGAGAAGATAATATCACCAAAGCGGATACCTGGGAACAATTCATTGAGTTGTTGGATCAAAAAGGTGGTTTTATTTCTGCTCATTGGGATGGCACTCCGGAAACAGAAGATGCTATCAAAGAGAAAACTAAAGCTACTATACGTTGTATCCCTTTCAATAATCCACAAGAAGAGGGTACTTGTATTTTAACCGGCAAACCTTCTAATCAAAGAGTTTTGTTTGCCAGAGCTTACTAAAAATTTATTGAAGTAAATTTTCCAACGCTTCTTTGATGTTGGAAAACTGAAACTGAAATCCCGCTTTCTCAATCTTTTGAGAAGAGACCTTTATATTATCCAAAAGGACAGATGACATCTCTCCAAATACAATTTTTAGGATCCATGAAGGTATGGAAGGAAATAGAATGGGCCTTTTGATTTTTCGGGCAATCTCTTTTGTGAGTTCCTTGTTGGTTACAGGATTTGGTGAAACTCCATTAAAAACACCCTGTAAGTCTGATCTTTCTAGTACCAGTTGATATATTTGACAAATATCATCGATATGGATCCAGGAAAGATACTGTGTTCCGGTTCCTAAAGGTGATCCAATTCCATATTTTATAGGAAGTGTCATTTTAGGTAAGGCTCCTTTCTCTTTCGCCAAAATAACACCTGTTCTGATTTTAACGACCCTTTCAGCAACTTTTTCAAGAAGAAATTGGTCTGCTGCTTTTTCCCATTCATCAACAACATTTGCGAGAAATCCTTCACCTTTTAAAGCTTCTTCAGTAAAACCTGAATTGTCAGAATTTGAGCCATAATATCCAACAGCAGAAGCTGATATGAATGATTTAATGTAAATCTTGTTTTGTGAAAGTGTTTTTAATAATAAACGAGCACTTTGGACTCTACTGGAAATGATTTCATTTTTTCTATCATTGGTCCATCTTTTTTCAGAGATATCCGCACCCGCTAAATGAATGATATGATCAACCCCCACTAAAGCATGTATATCAATAATTTGTTTTTTGAGATCCCAATGAAATTCATCTTCATCTTTAGGACTTCTGGATAAATAGCGCACATGAAATCGGGGCAAAAGGATTTGACTCAATCGTTTTGCAACGAATCCATTTGCCCCGGTTATAAGAACAATCTCTTTCATGTAATATTTAGATTTTTATAACAAAACCTGCAGATACATTAAAAAAGTTCAACCAATTTTTAACATATCCATCACCGGGCCAAACATCAGCTCCGGTGTCGGTTCCGGTTGCACCACCTCCTAAATATCTGAAATTCAAAAATATATTGCTAAAATCTGTCATTTCTGCCCCAAAACGTAAACTGGCATCTAAAATGGCTCCAACAATCTCATTATCACTTCCATTCAGGTAACTTACAGGTGCATAAATTCCATCTGCTTCAAATTCGGTGTAGAATTTTGGTGAAAAATTGTATTTCGTTCTGATTTTAAGAGCTGGAACTGGACCGGTTCCACGATTACCCGTGTATAAAAGTCCATCATTGGATTCAAAAGATATAGTTGCATTTCTAATCTGTAATGTTAATCCTAATGCCAATTTAAACTTTTCATTATTTGGAAGTAATTCTCTTAGATAACTAAATCTATAAAATGGAAAATTATATAAAGCTTTTATACCAGTATTAGCAGGGAATAAAACTCCGTTAAACATGGTGTTATTTTGTAAAACAGCCTGTGTTTCAATTCTTAAAGGTTGGTATAAAATGATAAATGTATTTTTTTTATTCACGTCCATTTCGATTGAAAAACGGAAAGTGGGAAAAAGTACATCTTGTCCACCCGCTTTGACATAATCAAAATTGGTCCCGGAATTACCTAATTGTATTTGGTGTGCAAGTACGGAAGTAAATCCAACTTCTGCAACCCCTCTAAACAGAAATTTGGAGGATTCATTTTGAGCAGTTATTTTCCCAATAACAGGAAATGTAAAAAGAAGGACTGCTAATAATTGTAAAATTACTGATAATCTTTTTTTCATGATTTGATATTTTTAAATTTGTTTTCTAATTGTTTTATGTTTAAAGTGCAAATATAATACAAAAGGGATTCCAAATTAAAAAATTATAATAATGAATCCTATTGAAAGAATCAATAGGTTAATTCAAAGCATATTATACAGAATTCTTTACATTCCCCAAGGATATCCTGTCCTTGTTATCGTGAAGGTTCCGGAGGTATCTTGTGTAAGGTTTAATTCAAAAAACAGAATGGGTTGATCTCCTACATAGGGTTCATGAAACTTTAATTTATAAACTCCTGGAACCACCTGATTGATTTGCATGGTTAAATCATAGAGGCAATTACAGTCACATAAAGCAGATTCCTCAAATTCATGAATATGAATGGTGTCGCCGGAAAGGTAAAATTCGCAGTATAAGTCATCGGGACAACAATTAAAAGCGGCATTGATATGATTTA
>DAONEU010000031.1:0-1526 GCA_035403245.1 Bacteroidales bacterium
CGCGACCCTTAGCTTGGGAAGCTAATGCTCTACCGACTGAGCTACTTCCGCGATTTGAGTTGCAAAAATACTACTTTTTTTTTACTGAAGTTTGCTTATTTTAAATTTTAATTCGGGTGTATTATTCCCATATTTTTGAGCTAACTTGTAATATTTCAAAGCTTCCTCTTTTTTGTTTTGATCTTCATAGATATTTCCCAAAAACATGCAGGTTTCTGAGGAAAAAGTATTATCAAAAGAATTCTCAAGACTCATTTTTAAAATCCGGATGGCATTATCTTGTTGATTCATTTTATAATAGGAGTAACCAAGAAGAGATAAAAGGTATGAATTTGTGGAAAATAATGTTTCTATATCACTTGCTTTTGAAATGATCTGACTGTAATTTGCTCTATCTTTTAAAACCGTCAAATAAATATGCCATGACTCATACGAAAGATCATTTTTTTCAATAGCGATCGATGCATTTTCAAATGATTTCTCCCCATTGTTAGCAAATGCGTACAATTGTGCCAGATTTCCATATCCTTCAGCTATATTTGGATTTGATTTAACAAACGATTCCCCAAATCTAATTCCATTCTCAATTTGATCTTTTTGTTTACTCTTTTGAATTTTTTGAAACTCCTTAATAAAAATGGGTAAAATTACTTCACTTTGATCAGGAATTGCGAATAGTTTGTTTAAATAGTTGTTTCTATTGTACTTATCATTCAATTCTGAATAGTAATCAATGAAGGCCATCATTAATGGAAGATTGGTTGAATCAATGGATTCTCCTTTCTTATAATACTCTAACGCATTATCTTTTAATCCATTAACCATATAAATCTGTCCGATTATGACATAATATTTGACTTCATAAGGATATGCCTGGATCAATTTTTGGTATTCAGCAACAGCCTTATCAACTTTATTTAGATACAACCAAATATTTTTCTTTGTATCAGTCAATTCTTCATTCATACCAATAATCTCCTCCATCTTATCAAAAGTCTTGATTACCTCTTCATATTTCTCATTTTTCAAAAGGGCATTTGATAATGAATACAAATAGTATTCATTATTTGTAACTGAATTACAGACTTTTTTCCATACTTTTTCAGAGTTTTTATAATCCCCGATCTGATCATAAAGATTGGCCAGAGCTACCTGATACCAGATATTTTGATCATTTAAATCGATTGCTTGTAAAATATAAGCAATTGCCCCGGTATAATCTTTTTGTTCCTCTTTTATACGGGAAAGCATAAAATAAGCAGCATCATTTTTAGAATCCTGATTGATAATAGCTCTGAAAGTTTCTTCTGAAACAGTATAATTTTTAGAGTAAAATTCTCTTAATCCATCAGCATATTGAGCTGAATTTATCCTTGTTACAGCAGATATTTCTGGATTTTTAACCCCTTTTCTGACCTTTTTATCCTGTGCAAATAACACCATGGGAATCAAAAAAATGATTAGGCAAATGATTCTATATTGTGGTCTTAATGGGCTCATATTTGGGTTTTAGGTTTTAGGTTTTG
>DAONEU010000031.1:1626-8906 GCA_035403245.1 Bacteroidales bacterium
ACTTCTTACTTCTTACTTTTTACTTCTTACTTCTTACTTTTTACTTCACTCTTCACTATTCACTATTTGATTCCGCTGCTTCCAAACCCACCGGCACCTCGTTCAGATTCGGTTAGTTCGTCTACTGGTTGCCAAATGACTGTTTCGTGTTTTGCTACAACCATTTGAGCGATTCGATCACCATCATGAATGGTAAATTCTTCGTTGGAGAGATTCACTAAAATCACCTTAACTTCTCCTCTGTAATCAGCATCAATGGTTCCTGGAGTATTTAATACAGTTATCCCATTTTTAGCCGCTAATCCGCTTCTGGGGCGCACTTGAGCTTCATAATGAAGAGGAAGCTCAATAAAAATTCCTGTTGGCACAAGTGCTCTGTCAAGGGGTTTTAAAACAATTGGTTCATCAATAGAAGCTCTTAAATCCATCCCCGCAGATGCGATGGTACTGTAGTTTGGTAATTGATGTTTCGATTTATTAACAATTCTACATTCTAGCATAAAAATAATTTTTATAGTTTATAATCTATTTTTTTCTTAAAAGTACTCTTTTTAAACTACCAAAAGCTCCCGGATTCATTTTAAAAACAACCCCGATATATGCAAATAACAAAAGGGTTTGAACCATCATTTTTAAGGAGAAGTTTTGGATGTGTATGAAAGTTGAAGCATAGTATACTACAACTGCAAAAACGATATAGAAAATGATTTTCTTAATATCATAATTCACCCTATAAAACTTTTGACCAAGTAAATAAGAGGAAACCATCATGGAAAAGTAGCAGAAGAAACTGGCCCAGGCAGCTCCCATGAAACCAAATTTAGGAATCAAAACAATATTTAAAGTAACAGTAATTGTTGCTCCAAAAATGGAAATAAAGGCACCATAAATAGTTTTGTCAGATAGTTTGTACCATATGGATAGATTGTATAAAATAGCAGAGAAAAGATTGGCTAACAGAAGAATAGGGACAATACCTAAACCAACCCTATAATCAGGCCCTACAAAATATTGGATGATATCCATATAGAGCATTATGCCTAAAAACATGATAGAACAAATGATTACGATAACATTCATGATATCAGAATACGCTTTTTTAGCATCAAAATCGTTTGCTTTGCTAAAGAAAAAGGGCTCTGCAGCGTATTTAAAGGCCTGAATAAAGATGGTCATAAAAATGGAGATTTTAAAACAAGCATTGAAAATTCCAACCATACTTTGAGCACTTTCCACCGGACCAAAGTTTTTAATAAAGATCCGATTCATAGTGTCGTTTACAATCGTTGCTAATCCAAAAATAACCAAAGGGAATGCATATTTCAACATTTTTTTAAAATAATCAAAATCAAATTTCCATTCAATCTTAATAATATCTGGCAACAATAACACCAAAGTAATAATTGAAGCAACCAAATTAGCAATAAAAATGTATCCAATTCCAATTTCTCTATTAAAAATAACAGACATCAAATTAGGCGCAAAGTGTATCTTTTCTAAATAAGGACAAAGCACCAAAAAGAAAACATTCAGGAAAATATTGATGAAAATATTTACAGATTTTAGAAATGCAAATTTGATAGGACGTTGAATGAGTCTGAATCTGGCAAAATGAACAGATGTAAACGCATCAGTACCCACAATAAATGCCATATAGACAATATATTCAGGATGTTCCGGGAATCTTAAGTATGAGGCAATATTTTCAGAAAAAAGGGATGAAATGAGTATAAATAGGGTAGAGGTTATAAAAAGAAAAACCGAAACCATTGAAAATGTTTTTTCTCTATTTTCATGTTGTTGTGAAAATCGGAAGAAAGTGGTTTCCATTCCAAAAGTTAAAATAACGAAAATTAAACTTGTCCAAGCGTATAATTCACCAACAATACCATATTTGTCAGTGGCAAAAATATAGGTTTGAAGAGGGACAAGTAGATAGTTCAACAATCTGCCTAGAATTGTAGGTAATCCATAGATTGCTGTTTGTCCGGCTAGTTTTTTTATAGTTCCCAAAATATCGATTTTTAGGTAGCAAAAATACAAAAAAAAAGTGTATTTTTGCATGAATATTTAGATAGATATGAGATTGTTATTATGAGTGAAGAAACCCAACTACCCGAAGAAATACTAGAAAATTCAGAACAAAACAATACCTCAGATTTACATCAGGTGATCCATGTCCAAACCATGTACGAGAACTGGTTTTTGGACTATGCCTCATACGTTATCTTAGATCGTGCGGTACCTGACATTGTAGATGGATTAAAACCTGTCCAAAGGCGTATTTTGCACTCTATGGATGAATTAGAGGATGGCAGGTACAACAAAGCTGCAAATATCATTGGTAACACGATGAAATATCACCCTCACGGCGATCGTTCCATTGGGGATGCCATGGTGCAACTAGGTCAGAAAATGTTATCCATTGATACTCAGGGGAACTGGGGGAATATTTTTACCGGTGACTCTGCTGCCGCTCCTCGTTATATTGAAGCTAGACTTTCCAAATTTGCGTTAGAAGTTTGTTTTAACCATAAAACTACAGAATGGAAACTTTCTTACGATGGTAGAAATAAAGAACCCATTACTTTACCGGTTAAGTTTCCACTATTACTTGCGCAAGGAGTAGAAGGTATTGCGGTTGGATTGAATACTAAAATTCTTCCACACAATTTTTTGGAATTGATTGATGCCAGCATCGCGATTCTTAAAAATGAAGATTTCGAAATCTATCCCGATTTTCCTACCGGTGGATCAGTTGATGTGAGCAAATATAATGATGGCTCAAGAGGTGGAAAAATTCGTAATAGAGCTAAGATCTCTATTGTAGATAAAAAGATGTTGGTCATAAATGAAATCCCTTTTGGAACCAATACAACTGCACTTATAGCTGATTCTATCGCTCCTGCAATTGAAAAAGGAAAACTTAAAATTAAAAAAATTGATGATAATACGGCAGCTTCAGTAGAGATTGTTTTACATTTATATCCGGGCGTTTCACCTGATCAAACTATTGATGCTCTTTATGCTTTCACAGATTGTGAGATGTCTTATTCTCCGAATGCATGTGTGCTTCATGAAGGAAAACCGCAATTCTTATCTGTTAAAGATATTTTAAGAGTTAATACGGATCATACGGTTCATCTTCTAAAGAGAGAGTTAGAAATTGAATTAAAAGAATTGGAAGATGATTGGCATAAATGGTCTTTGGAAAAAATATTTTTTGAAAAAAGGATTTATAAAGAATTAGAAAAAGATACATCAACCTGGGAAAATCAAGTTGAAAATATTGAAAGAGCTTTTGACCCATATAGAGCACTATTCAGAAAAGAGATCACGAAAGAGGATGTTCTTAAGTTATGTGAAAAACCGGTTCGGAAAATTTCAAAATTTGACATTAAAAAAGCGGAAGATCAAATAGCCCAAATTGAAGATAATATTAAAAAAGTACTGGATCATCTAGCTCATTTGATAGAGTTTGCAATTGCCTATTTTGAAAATTTAAAATTAAAATACGGAGAAGGAAAAGAACGTAAAACTGAAATCAAAAACTTTGACAATATCGTTGCAGCTACCGTTGCTGTTGCAAATCAAAAGCTTTATGTTAACAAGAAAGAGGGTTTTGTTGGTACTGGTCTGAAACGAGATGAAACCAACGAATATGTTTGCGATTGTTCTGATATTGACGAGATTGTCGTGATTCGGGAAGATGGAAAATTCACAGTAAGTAAAGTTAGTGAAAAACAATTCTTCGGAAAAGATATTCTTCATGTTGAAGTTTTTAAAAGAAATGATGATAGAACCATCTATAATATGGTTTATTCTGATGGTTTAAACGGGATGGCCATGGTTAAACGTTTTGCAGTCGGAGGTGTTACACGTGATAAAGAATATGATTTAACTAAAGGAAAATCAAGTTCAAAAATTCTTTATTTGACTTCCAATCCAAATGGTGAAGCGGAAAAAGTTAAAGTCTATTTGAAAGCAAAAGCAAAAATCAAAAAATTACAATTTGATTTTGATTTCAGCAAGTTGGCCATAAAAAACAGATCTTCACAAGGGAATATTTTATCCAGACATGCCGTTCGTAAAATTGAATTGAGCGAAAAAGGGGTTTCTACTTTAAGTGCCATCAATATTTACTATGATTCTTCAGTAATGCGCCTAAATACAGATGAAAGAGGGGAACTTTTGGGGGCTTTCAAAGAGAATGATAAAATTATAACCTTGTATTCCAATGGATTCTATAGAATAACAGGCTTTGAATTAACCATCCATTTTGAAGATACTTTATCCGTTATTTCAAAATATAATTCTAAAAAACCCGTTACTGTCATATATAAGAATGTCAAAGAGGAAAAAACCTATATGAAAAGATTTATTCCTGAATTGACAGATAAAAAAATGGAATTTTTGGCAGATGATAAAACGATTCAAATACTACATATTCTATACGACTATCAACCTCAGATCGAAGTGGATTACTTCACCAAAAATCCTGAAGAAATGGAATTAACTCAAATATCATGTGTTGATTTTGTTGAATTAATGAGCATCAAAGCTAGAGGAAAAAGGATCAATAATGGTGTAATTAAAGAGATAAGAGTTTTAGATCCAATTCCTTACGAAGTGGAAGAAGAAGAAAATGATGATTCAGATGAAGAAATCGAAGAAAATGAAAACGGGGAAACATCTGAAGGTGAATTTGAAGAGGAAGATTTGGATTATAAAATTGCAAAAGAGATTTTTGATACTATTGATAACAAAACTGAAAACGAAGAAAAAACCGAATCTGAACCAAGAAAAGTCTTTAAAAAGAAAGAACCATCTAAAGATGAGGATGAATGGGAACAATTAACACTATTTTAACCAAAAATAGATTTAAAAATAATAAAAATCATTCAATTTTTATTATTCTGATTTCTTTTTTTGTATTAGCTGCATCTTGTGGCGATGAACCACTACCATTCGAACCAACTCCTTATAATCTATCAATCCCAACCTATTTTCCTACACAATTGAATATTCCGGATGACAATCCCTTAACTGTCGAAGGGGTAACTTTGGGAAGATATTTGTTTTATGACACCAAACTCTGTGGTTATACCGGGACCAATCCCGATTCTATGATGACTTGTTCAACCTGTCATATTCAAGCCCATTCATTTGAAGTGGGTATGGATAACGCAAGATTTCCAAATGGTAGAACGTATGGATTATCAGGTGCTTACACTCCACACAATATGTTACCATTAGTGAATCTGGTTTTTAATCATGAAGGTTATTTTTGGAATGGCTATATTCATCCTACAAATACGAATACAAACCATAGAACTTTGGAAGATGTTGTTTCTATGGGTATTATAGCTCCACATGAAATGAATAGTACAACTGCCAAAGCCGTCGCTGCGATAAAGTCAGACCCTAAATATCCTGAATTATTTAAAAAAGCATTTGGAACCTCTGAAATAACGATTGAGCGTATAGAAAAAGCGATTGCTCAGTTTATTAGGACTTTAATATCAGGAAATTCGAAATTTGACCGTTATATGAGGGGTCTTGAACAGTTAACTCCATCTGAATTAAATGGATATATTCTTTTTACCACTGAAGAAGGGGCAGATTGTTTTCATTGTCATGGTGGAAACGGGACTCCATTATTTACAACTAATCTATTCTATAATAATGGATTATCGAATGTTTTTACGGATACCAGAGATCGTTATGCCGTGACAGGTAATCCAAATGATATTGGAGCGTACAGAGCCCCTACATTAAGAAATATTGAAGTTACAGCGCCCTATTTTCATGATGGTCGTTTCACTACATTAGATCAGGTTTTAGAATTTTACAATTCCGGGTTGGTTTATTCACCTTATGTTAATCCTTTGATGCACAAGATCAATCAGGGTGGAATGTTATTAACTCCATCACAAATATCAGATTTAAAAGCGTTTCTTTATACTTTGACTGATCATGAATTTTTAAATAATCCTAATTTTTCGAACCCAAATTAATAAGAAAATGAAAATATACACAAAAACAGGTGATCATGGTACAACTTCACTAGTTGGAGGAACCAGAATTTCAAAAAGTGATATACATTTGGAAGTTTACGGTACTATTGACGAATTAAATTCCTTTATTGGATTATTAATAACTGAAAAGAATATTCCTTTTCTTACAGAGATTCAAAGAAATCTCTTTGTAATTGGAGGAATAATAGCTACGGAGAAAGAGGTTTATCCAAAGTATTGGGGACATATTGATATGGAAATTTTGGTTCAAACTATTGAACGAGAGATTGACCGAATGACAGAGAAATTACCGGAAAAGAGTTATTTTACATTACCTCAAGGATCAAAAGCTATTACGTACGCCCATATTTGTCGCACTGTTTGCCGCAAAGCAGAACGAAAATTGGTCGAATTTAATAAACAGGATCCTTATCTACAACCTTGTCAAAAGTTTGTAAATAGACTTTCAGATTACTTCTATATTTTGGCCCGTTTTTTCCATTACGAAGATGGAATTATTGAAACTCCCTGTGTATTAAGTAAATAAAATTTTTAATAACTGAATTATAATTCAATCTTTTTTATATTTTTGCGGCCACAAAAATGATATAAACTTTAATCTTAATTTATATGTATTGGACACTTGAATTGGCTTCAAAATTGGAGGATGCTCCCTGGCCAGCAACAAAAGACGAATTAATAGACTATGCACTACGTTCAGGAGCCCCAATGGAGGTTATTGAGAATCTGAAAGAGATTGAAGATGAAGGTGAAATTTATGACACAATTGAAGACTTATGGCCTGATTATCCGACTAAAGACGATTTCTTCTTTCACGAAGACGAATATTAAAAAAAAGGCTGCATTTTCATGCAGCCTTTTTTGTTATTTTACTTTTAGATGTTCCGCCTGAAGGATCTCTTTTGTTTCCATATTTATCAGATAGGCAACGACATAACAATTGTTTTCATCCCAATCTTTGCCATTGAAACTAATTTTGTATGCTTTTTCATAGGAATGATCTTTTAGAACATAACCGTCAAAAGTAATTCTGGATCCATAATTTCCATTTAATGAACCTCTTAAAACATGTTTATGAACATATTCAGGAATTCTAACCCCATTATTCAACTGAGGAGCAATGATGTCATCTTCAATAATCACAATACATAGTTGAACTTGATCGGGAATATCTTTGAGAATGGTTACTTTTACATTTGCAGTAAGTGTTCTATTGGTTTCATCAAATTCATTAATCATTTG
>DAONEU010000031.1:9006-15084 GCA_035403245.1 Bacteroidales bacterium
AATAGAATTTTACGGTATACACTATTTGGATCTAAAGCAGGAAATTCAACTTGAACTGAAGTTTCTCCATCAATAGGTAAATAGGGTTTATCAATAATGTCACAGGAATAAAATAAAAATAATCCTAAACAAATGGCAAATATTTTTTTCATTTGATTCATTTTTTAAATATTAAAATTTGGTAGCAATATTAATTCCAACGCCATAAGAAGCAGGAACAGCCCTACATACGCCACCGATACATAGAATACCTTCTTTAGTTTTTCCAAAGTTTGCAGCAATTCTGGTAGTTCCAATCACATAAGCTACAGAGATATTATAATAATGTATTTTTAATGCATCATTTTCATTTCCATAATTATATTGATCAGCAATTGTAAAAAACCATTTAGGACTAATTGAATATTCAACCATTCCATATACCCAATTGCCCATGTCTTCTTTAGTGAAAAGAGCGTGTAATTCACCTCTTAAAGCATGTTTATCATTTACTCTATAGGTTACTTCAGATGTAACATGATGTAAATGAACTAATTCTCCATGTCCTTGTAATACAAAAAGATTATAATCCAAATAATTATAGGATAATGCCAATTTCCATTTTTTACTGATTTTCTTAGTGATATCAAAACCTAAATCCTGAAACAATAAATCATCTCCAAATTTAAAGAAAGAAGAAGTGTATCCATCAGTACCATGGTATGTTCCATTTTCAACAGCTTCATCAACCAACACTTTGTCAATGGAGTGAAATCTGGAATAATTAAAAGTTAAATCGGTACCGTATTTGCCACCTAATTTAGTGCCTTTAGCAATTCTGTAGTTGATTTGACCCTGGAACCCAATCTGGTCATTAGGTTGACTAGAATAACTATAGTTACCTAATAATTGGTAGGAATATTGTCTGTTAATAGCTGGAATATAATTGATACTCATTAATGAATTGGTGCTGATAGATCGTTGAGATCTAAAATCCATATTATCAGCTCTTATAAAGGAACCTGAAATTCCGAAACCCTTAGTAGAGTAGGAGAGTGTAGTAAAAAGAGCTTCCCCTTTTTTATAAATATATTGATTAGAATTGTTTGGATCATTAATTTTGCTTGCATATTCGGCTTCTAAACGGAACCCTTTATAACCAAAATTCATTCGGTAAGCACAAATACCTACATTTTGAGGGATTTTAGATGCCGGAATTGTACCGGTTCTTGAAATCAATGAATCGTTTGGAAACAGAATAAAATAGATGTCTTCAGAAGATTTCTCATATTTACTCACAAAACTTCCTCCGAATGATAAATTGATTCCTTTTTCAGAAAAGAATTTGATCCATTCGTCAACATTGATTTCTCCATCGATTCCTCTAATAAAATCGGTTCTTTTAGTGTAATCAAAATCAAAATTATTACGTTCAATTCCCCAAATACCTTTAACAGAAACCCCTTTAAATGGATTTACCTTAACTCTTGCCCCTAATAATGAATTATCTATACCCAATTGACGATCTTCGTAGGCTCTAAAGGATAGTCCCTGTCCAAATTGCTCATAAAAAGTACCAACAGTAACCTGAATGAAGTCTGTTTTATAATCAGCAAAATAATGAGTAAAACCTTGCCCTTTATATCCAATTTTTTCAAAATCGATCAAAGGATTTGCATAATACTCATATCTGGTTCCAATAGTTAGGTTTCCATTAACATAATTTAAGTTAATCCAGGAGTTAGCGCGTACTTTTGAATCCACTTTATCTGCACCAATCAATGAATCAGGCATGTAAAACATCCCATTGATAGCTATATCGCCTGAAACTTTACCTGATCCAATTTTATTTTGTGCGAATGCAGGAAGCAGAAATGCAACAAATAAAATTGATATTAAATATTTATATTTCATATACTTAAAATAATTTGTTAATGTTTTACTTCAATTGGTTCACCTTTAAGAACTTTTTTTACAACCTCGAAAACTTCGTTTTCAGAACCCGGAGCGTAAGAGGTATGTTGCCAAACAATTTCACCTTTTCCGTTTAATACGCATAAGAATGGTATATCAACAATATTTAAGGCTCTTTTTAAATCCCAGTTTTGATCTTGTAATACTACAAATTCCCAGCCTTTACCATTCACAAATGGGGCAACTCTGGCAGCAGTTTTGGCATCATCAATAGCGATTGCATACATTTTAACACCTGTTTCTTCCACCCATTCATCATAAACATCTGAAATTGCAAGTAATTCTGCAACACATGGTTTGCACCATGTAGCCCACAAACTGATAATAACAGGTTTGCCATCATTTACAATATCTTTAGTATTGAAAGTCTTTCCATCTATTGTTTTAATATCAACTGAAGGTAAAGTTTGATAAGTTTGTTCCTGAGCATAAATGGAACAAGTCATCAATAATGCAAATGTTAATAAGAAGAGTTTTTTCATATGTTAATTTTATTTAAAATTTTATGCAAAAATACAAATTTTATTTTACTCATATAGACTCTAGAGAGATCAAAAAGTTGTAAATTTGCACTTTAAATTTGAAAAATATAAATTATGATAAATTATAGAGAAAAACTCAAAGACATAACTACATTTATTTTTGATTTTGATGGCGTTTTATCTGATGGAAAAGTATGGGCACTTCCTGATGGTGAGCAAATTAGAGCGACCGGAGTTAAAGATGGATACGCACTACAATATGCCTTAAAAAAAGGTTACAGAGTTGCCATAATTTCAGGTGGAGTGGGAGAGTCTATGCGTTTAAGATACCAAAGATTCACCGGAATGGAGATTTTTTTGGGAGTCCATGATAAATTGGTTGTTTTTAATGATTATATTAAAAAACACAATATAAATCCTCAAGAAATTATTTATATGGGAGATGATATTCCCGATTACCAATTGATGAAACTTTGTGGAATAAAAACATGCCCCTCGGATGCTTGTGAAGAGATCAAATCTATTGTTGATTATATTTCATTCCAAAAAGGGGGAGATGGTTGTGCCAGAGACATTATTGAACAAACCCTTAAAGCACAGGGTCGTTGGATGGAAGATGATGCTTGTATCTGGTAATTATTCTGTTTTGATGGCCTCTTCAGGACAAACATTGACACATTTACCGCATTTTAAACAATCTTTTTGATCTATTTGCGCAGGAGTAAATCGTGCACCACTTCTGGTTGACCAGATCGCTTCAGCCGGACAGTTGTTAAAACATTTACCGCATTTTTCACACTTCTCCTGATCAATTACAGCAGCAGTAAACGGATATCCGTCCGTATAGGTGTAAATCGCGCCATTAGGGCATATATCATAACATTTACCACACTTGATACAGTTTTCCTGATTGATGTGAGCAGGATCAAAATTTCCCACTATATCGATAGCAGTGAAATTAACACAAGCGAGCTGACATTTTCCGCAACGAACGCATTTTGATTGATCAATAGTGGGAATTCCGGGGCCATTTGTTTCATAAATAGCACCTTCTGCTTCCTCTTCACAATAGGTTTTACAGATGCCACATCTTTTACATAAAGATTGGTTGATTAATACCTGATTCCCATTGCGATAAATGGCACCATAAGGACAAACACTATTCTTGATACATTTGCCACATTCATTATATTTATCACATTTTTGTTGATTGACAGTAAAAGTTCGGGTTGGTATAAAAATGGCATCATATTCACAAACCAATTTACAATCTCCACAACGGGTACAAAAAGTCTGATTGATCACAAATTGACGAAACGAGCCTAAAATGGCATCGTTTTGGCACACATTATAGCAAAATCCGCATCCGGTACATTTGGAGGCATCCACTAGGAATTTGCTTCTATAAGGCAATTTAACGGCATCAAATTCACAAACATCGACACATTTGCCGCATGCTGTGCAATCTTCCGGTTTTACATTGTAATAGGCTTCTTCCAGTTCAATAGCTCTATTTGGACAAACCTCTTTACATTTTCCACAACCTGTACAATCCTCTGATTTAATATGATACATTTTGTAAATGCCGTTTGTACACAAAGCAAAAACAAAAATTAATAAAATCCAGATACTATATCTTCTTGTAAATTGAATAATCTTTTTCATTATGGTTAAAATGTTAATCTGGTTTCAATTCTAAAAAGATGTGCATTTCTGTATGGGTTTGTAATACCATCGAATGGTGCGTACATATAAGCATATTGCAAATTAACCAAAAAACCAAATTCAAATTTGGATTTAAAATGGAAGGTTTTGCCTAATTCAGCATCTAATTCCCACATTTTTTGTTGAGTCAATTGCATGGTTCCGTATGCTTTAACTTCCATATTATTGATAAAAGAATCCTCTTTTTTACCTTTCATAATATGTCTGAGTCCGGTTTTAACAAATGGAAGCTCAGGAACATCCAGTCTTAAAATGGTTCCACCAAAAATATTACTGAAAGAGTTCATGGCAACAACCCCATCCGTAAATCCTGAGAAGCCGATATAATGGATATTAAATTGTGTTTGATGTTCATTTTTCCAATTGAATCTTTTCACTAATTTAACGGAATAAACTACACCTTGTTGCGCTTTTAAAGTAACACTATCCTGATAGATTTGGTATAAAATTTCAGGAAATAAATAAAAAGAAGCTCCTAAATCAATGGAAGAATAGATCCCGGCTAATGAAACCGGTTTTGGAATCCATGTTCCAAATTCAGAATAGGCTACCACTCCAAGATTTGCAACTTTTGGAGTCCATTTTGTTGATTCTTCAGATTGAAATTCAGATACTTCCTCAAATTCAGATGTTGATTTTTTCTTCCATTCCGGTTTGAAGTCATAACTCAATAATACAAAATTGGTTTGACCAAATCCATTTCCTACCAAAGATCTAGATTTATCGGGGATAACATCATACAAATAACCAGTGGTACAAAAGGTTCCATTGATTGAAAAGTCTTTTTGAACGGAACCCCCATTTAAAGAAAGAGTTCCAACTTTAAGTGGAAGTTTATAGGTGATTCCGATTGCTCTTTCATTCAATAAGTAATCATCATTTGAACGCATAGAGTGCATCCCGATTTTAATTTTTCCAAAATTTTTAGAACTATATTGATAAAATAACTCTTTAAAACCTGGTCTAAGATGGTATGGATTCAAATTATTTTTAAAATCATAGATATTATAAAATTTTACGCCACCTTCTAGATAAAGTTTGTGTTTTTGATTTTGAAAATTCAAAGCTAAAATTGCAAAATCATTTGTTGCTACATAATGATCAATTACAGCACCTGAAATTAATAATTCTGCAGCCCAAGTAAAATGATTATTTTCTTTAAAAATTGGTTTCATATAGGAACCAATCTCACTTTTACATCTCCATTGAGCTGATAATTGGAAGATTGAAAAAAAAATGAGAGTAAAAAGAATGAAAGATTTTTTATTCATAAATTATCTTTTTAAAACAAGTTTAAGATCTGCACCACCGCGATCACATGTTCTCAAAGCTTGAATAAACACTTCACTTTTTTTATTATCAGTAATTTCAATTTTTAATTTTCTAACATAACCGCCATTCTCAGCTTTCCAATCAGTTGCACTTACTACTTTTACGCCATCTGTTTTAAACTTAGTGTCTTTAATTGGAATTTCACAATTTCCGTGTGTATTTTTATACACAACAACAACTGTATAAGTTTCACCGGTTTTAACTTTTTGCGGATTTACAGTATTTCCTTTACTGTCTAAGAGAGTAAAAGTAATATTACACGCAAGGGTAGTCATGATAAAGGCAATAAAAAAGGTTAAAGTAAGGAACAGTTTTTTCATTTTCTTAAGTTTTTATTAATTATATTTTGTTTTTAAAAAAGGTAGCAAAGGTACAAAAAAATCTTAAATTCTGAATTTAAAATAGTACTTTTGCCAATAATTAAACAATAAACAAATAAAATGACAAAAGGTAAACTTTTTTTAATACCAGCACCTCTAGGAGAAAATGATTTTAATTATATTTTTCCGGGTATCAACTCAGAAATTATTCAGGATATTGATTATTTTATTGTTGAGGAGTTAAGAACCGGTAGAAGGTTTATCAA
>DAONEU010000031.1:15184-17889 GCA_035403245.1 Bacteroidales bacterium
GGCTATCTTTGTCGCGATCGTAAAGACAGAGAAAAAGAGCTTCGATTTTTTGAATCCATCTTATTAAAAAGTGGACAGACACAAATTTTTATTGAAACTCCATACCGCAACAATCATTTTTTTCAATCTATGCTTGCCGTATGTAAACCTCATTTAAAAATATGTTTAGCAACGAATGTTGCCACCAAAGAACAGTCCATTCGCACCAAAACAATTGAAGATTGGCAAAAAGAGACTGTTGACATTCACAAACAGCCGACTGTATTTCTGCTAGGGGAGTAGTGGTTAATGTGCTAATGTTAGTTTAGAAGTAGGGGATGATTTTATAAGAGTTTTTTTTATACAAAAAAAAGGTTGTTTTTGCAAACAACCTTTTTTAATTTTTATAGAATAATTTAACTATGCTCCTAATTGAAGTCTGTAGAAACCGGTTGCTGTTAATTCAGCATCAGTTTGTTTTAGATAATCAGCAACAGTTAATTTATTATCTTTAATATAATCTTGACTTAACAAGGTATTTTCTTTAAAGAATTTATTCAATTTTCCTTTAGCAATTTGTTCAACCATATTTTCTGGTTTACCTTCTTGTCTAACGATTTCACGATTGATTTCCAATTCATGTTCGATAGTTGCTTGAGGAACTAAATCAGCATTTAAAGAAATTGGGCTCATAGCTGCAATTTGCATTGCTACATTATGACCAGCTTCCCAAATAGCTTCGTTTGATTTATTCAAACCAACGATAGTAGCTAAACGGTTTCCGTTATGGTTATAAGCAGCAACTGCAGGAGCTTGAATACAGTTATAAGCAGGAATTTCAACTTTTTCACCAGTTTTTCCTGTCATTTCCATAACCATTTCATCAACAGTAATTCCATTGATTGACAAAGCTTTTAATTCTTCTAAAGATTGAACTTTATTAGACATAGCAGCATCAATAATTGTTTCAGCAAAAGCCACAAAGTCAGCATTTTTACCAACAAAGTCTGTTTCACATCCTACAACTACTACAGCAGCAAAAGTATGATCAGCATTTGTTTTAGCAATAACTCTACCTTCAGTAGAAGAGCGATCAGCACGTTTAGCTGCAATTTTTTGTCCTTTTTTTCTTAGAATATCTATTGCGATATCAAAATCACCATTAGCTTCAACTAAAGCATTTTTGCAGTCCATCATGCCTGCACCGGTCATTTGTCTTAATTTATTTACATCACCAGCTGTAATTGCCATAATTTTATTATTTTAATATTTAAAAATATGTGTTATTTTTTAGAAAAAGTAGTTTTTTTAACAGTAGTACGTTTTCTTTTTGCAGTTTCATCTTCAGCTACAACTTTAACTTTTTTAAGTTTAACGCCATCTGCATCAACTTCTTCAGTTTCTATTTCTTCAAGTTCTTCAATAATTGGAGATACTTTTGATTCATCATCAGAATTTTCTTCTTCTAATGCTTCTTTATCAAATTTTCTTTCAGCAATACCTTCGGCGATAGCTTCACAAACAGCTTTTACAATAACAGAAACTGATTTAGATGCATCATCATTAGCTGGGATTGGGAAATCAATAAGATTTGGGTTAGAGTTCGTATCAACAATTGCAAATGTAGGGATATTTAATCTACGTGCTTCAGCAACAGCGATATGTTCTTTAAGAATATCAACGATAAAAACTGCTGCAGGTAATCTGGAAAGGTCAGAAATAGAACCTAAGTTTTTCTCTAATTTAGCTCTTTCACGTTGAATTTGTAATTTTTCTCTTTTTGAAATTCCATTAAATTGAGGGCTAACCATCAAACGGTCAATATCACTCATTTTCTTAACGGCTTTACGAATTGTAAAGAAGTTTGTTAACATACCACCTGGCCAACGTTCAGTTACATAAGGCATTCCAACTGCTTTAACCAATTCAGAAACAGTATCTTTAGCTTGTTTCTTTGTAGCTACAAATAAGATTTTTCTACCTGATTTTGCCATTTGTTTAGCAGCAGCACATGCTTCATCTAATTTTACTACGGTTTTGTTTAAATCAATGATATGAATACCATTTTTTTCCATAAAAATGTATTGACCCATCGCTGGATTCCATTTTCTTTTTAGGTGTCCAAAGTGACAACCTGCTTCTAATAATTGTTCAAAATTTACGCTTGACATGTTTTTAATTTGTTTACGTTCATTAAATCAATTGTTAAGTAGTTCTGAATTGAAGTCTTAACAATTTCGATACTAAACTTATTGTTATTAATTGGGGTATAAGATTAACGTTTTGAGAATTGGAATCTCTTACGAGCTTTTGGTTGTCCTGGTTTTTTACGTTCAACCATACGTGGGTCACGACGCATTAAACCTTTAATTTTTAATACTGGACGAACTTCCGGATAAAGCTCAACTAATGCTCTGGAGATAGCTAAACGTAAAGCTTCTGCTTGACCAGAAATACCACCGCCATCTAGATTAACTTTAACGTCAAATTGTCCTTCCATTTTAGCTAGAATAAATGGTTGTAAAACAACATATTGTAATGTTGCTAAAGGGAAATACTCTTTGTAATCACGTCCGTTAATTGTTATTTGACCAGACCCCTGTTTCATGTAAATTCTTGCAACAGCGGTTTTTCTTCTTCCTATTTTATTGGTAATTTCCATTGTTACTATTTGATTTCGTTAATGTTGATTAATTTTGGTTGTTGTCCTTCATGTGGATGATTTG
>DAONEU010000032.1:0-17761 GCA_035403245.1 Bacteroidales bacterium
ACCTTTTCTTTTCCCATTCAGGATAATATGGGTATCTCCACATCGAGGACATTTTCTGACCTGGATCTGATTAATATGTTCACATTCAGAAGCTAAAGGATTAGTGTAGGTAATTTTTTCGTAAACTTCTTCAACGATTAGTGATTGACCTTGAGCAGGTATTTCGTTGAATACCTTAGGGAATTGGGCTAGTTTTTTCATAGTTTTTTGAGTTTAGTGAGTACAAAGTATCAGGACAAATATAAACAAAAAATCAAACAGATGAATATAAATTCAAAGACAATCGTTGAAAAAAATCTATACTTATAAAAGTAGGATGCAGTTTTGATGTAAAATAAAATTGTTTTTAAACTACTTAAATGTAAAGTATTTATCGCTAAAAACAACCGTTATTTATTAGAATATTCGTTTAGTGCTCCGTCGGAAAGGGTACACCAGATTTGGGAAAAACCGGAGCACCCCCTATAATTTTAAAAAATTCCCCAATCCCTATATAACAAACTCCTTAATAAAATTCGCTATAACAATCGGAAACCCTAAATTTGTCAATTCCTTCCTCGAAACCCACCTCTGATTAGGTTGAATCTTATTATCCACCCTATTTACGTTATAAAAATGGATCTCCAATTGTTGATGCGTTAATTTATGTCGATAACTTTTGACCCATTCTATTTGATCTATCCTTTTTATCTGAAAAGAATCTACATCATGAATATTCAATTTATTTTCAGGTTCAAAAGTCTCAATCAAAGGAAATTGATACAAATTTTGCCAAATATCCTGCTGGGTCCGTTGCTCTACCAATAGTTGATCGTTTTGAGCAAAAATTAGATAATGAAAATACCTGTTCTTCACTTTGACCTTGTTTATTTTTACAGGTAATTGTTCTACTAGGTCGTGAATTCTTGCATAACAATCGGCTTCAAACGGACACTCCTCACAAAGAGTCATTTTTGGGGTACAATGAATTGCTCCAAACTCCATCAATGCTTGAGTGAAATCAGAAGGATTCACATTTTGAATCATTTGACTCCCAATATCTTGTATTTGTTGTTTTGTCTTTGGAAGATTAATATCCTCCAATATTCCATAAACACGACTTATAACCCGGTACACATTACCATCTGCGGCAAATGTTGGTTGGTTAAATACTATGGAAGCAATTGCAGCTGCAGTATAAGGTCCTATCCCTTTTAATGAAATGATATCATCGTATTTTTTAGGGAAGATTCCATGAAATTGGTTCATAATTTGTTGTGCAGCTGCATGTAAATTTCTTGCTCTGGAATAATATCCCAATCCTTGCCATACACGCATCACATCTTGATTGTCTGCGTTTGCTAAACTTTCAATGGAAGGAAATTCAGAGATAAATCTTAAATAGTAATCCCATCCTTGTTGTACTCTTGTCTGTTGTAAAATAACCTCTGAAATCCAGATTTTATATGGATCCGTTTCCCCACGCCATGGTAACTCCCTTTTGTGATCATGATACCACAGAAGAAGTTGTTCTGAAAAAGAATGATACGATTTCAACTAGTTGGATTCTAAAATTTTAAATAGTTCATCCAATTTTGGAGTCAAAATAATCTCGGTACGACGATTTTTAGCTCGCGCTTCAGGAGTATCTGCTGGATCAATAGGGAAAAACTCACCTCTTCCGGCTGCAGAAACTCTTAAAGGATCAATTTTGGAGTCTTTAAGAAGTACCTTCACAACTGCAGTTGCTCTCATCACACTTAGATCCCAGTTATCTTTCACCTGGGCACTCCCCTTGAAAGGAACGTTATCGGTATGCCCTTCTATCAGAACGTTAATATCAGGGTCTTGTTCCAATACTTTTAGTAATTCTTGCAATGCTAAAACACCTTCCGGCCCGACAACCCAACTTCCGGATGCAAATAATAATTTTTCATCCATGGAAACATATACCTTTCCGTTCTTTTCATAGACCTTTAATCCTTTATCTACGTAGCCTTTCAATGCATTCATTACCTTATCTTTCAAGGCCCTAACTTCGTTATCTTTTTGCTTGAGAACCTCTTGAAGTTCTGCTAAACTAGCCTCTTTTTCCTTTAGCTCAGCCTCACGAAGCGTTAATTGTGACTTGATACTATCTATTCCCATCATCAATTTTTTAACCTCTTCGTTGTTAGACATATTCAAATCGGTAAAATTATGAAGCAGATCATCATAATCTTTCTTTAGCTTAGCTAAGTTTCTTTCTGATTGATTTAATTTTCTGGTAAGCGTCATCGTATCGGTGCGGAGTTGTTCCACAGCACCTGTTAATTGTTGTACCTCTTTTTCCAACTCCCTGCTTTTGTTGTCAAAATCGATTTTTTCAGAGGTCATGTTTTCTAAATCCTTAGTACATGTTTTGTAACGATTCTCCAGTTCAACATACTTTGACTTTGTTACACAACCTGAGAATGCAAAAGCAGTAATGCAAACTAGTAAAAGTAAATTCAATTTTTTCATAGAATATTAATTATTAATGGTTTATATTTTCTTTTTTGTAAGGTAACATGTAACGTAAAAATTAATCATAAATTTTTATAACAGATAAATAAATTTCCGTTTTCATCTATACCAATAAGTTGTGAATCTGTTTTCTTTAACGATTTTATTTTTTTATCAAAACGAATTAATTTAGAAAGATCCATTTTGCGAAGTTCCATTTTCTTAAAATCATATTCTACCCATTTATCATTTTCCAGGAAGAGTAGTTGATTATTAATAATTTGGATTTCAGAGTAAATATTTAAAGGGATTAATTTTTCAATGGTTCCAAAAGAATCAAAAAACAAAACGCCATAATTAGGATCATGAAAAACAAACCCTTTTTCTGATGTTGGAATAATTTTAATCGGATTAAAGTCTTCAATTCTTAACTGATTTTGGGAGACCTCCTTCATGTAAAAATCCAGAAGGATCACTTTTGAATCTAGTAAATCATAGAGTAAAATTTGATTTGAATTTGAAGAAGCCGCTAAAGAAATATGCTGATAGTTTTTTTCAAAAAGATAAAAAGGTTCTGTTATTGGAGCAAGTTGTTCATTTAGAAACAGTAAGATGCCGGATTCTTTGTAAAAAAGAAATATCTTCATCGGACTTAACACTTGAATTGAAGCAAGAGTTCCATAACTAGCATTACTAAAAGTACTTATCAATTCACCATTTTTATTGAGTTTCAAGAGTGCTGAGTTTTGATCAACAGCATATATGTTTTGATAGATATCAAATTCAAAAAATTGGATTTTTTTATTCAAAACGGGATAGCGACAATCTAATAAAGTATCCGTTTGTGCATTCAAAAATGGTGATACACAAAGTAAAAAAAGGAAAAGTGTAGTATTCAGGAATTTACTATTCATGACTATTCAATATCTTGCAAAGATAAAAATAAAATAATTGCGTTAATAGGGGGTTGATTTATTAACATTCAACATAAATTTGTTAATAAGTTATATATATTAGAGTGACAAAGGGACAATAAGTTTCTATACTTTTGTAAGTTAGGAAATTTTAGAATCTAATTGTAGAAGACTCGATGAAACGATGGCTTATTTTGTTGGCATTTAGCGTTATAACGATCACTGTGATCGTATTTGCTCAAACATCTAGTGAACGATTAAAAAACAATAAGAGGGTCATTGAAAATGAAATTGCAAACACCCAAAAATTATTAGATCAAATTCGGAAGAATCAAAAAACGTCATTACAAGAGATTCAATTACTCAGACAACAAATCAATAATCGAGAAGTACTTATTACTGAACTAAATAACGAACTCTATCAGTATGAGATGGAACTCGAGTTGAATATCAAATTATCTCGGGATTTGGATAAAAAGTTGGAGTATATGAAAACCGACTATGAAAGAGTTGTTTATTTGGCCTATAAAAATCGGAAAATGATTGATCGATTGACCTTTTTATTGTCAGCCGATGACTTTTCACAGATGTATCGAAGAGCGCGTTATTATGCCATTTTTGCTGAGAGTGTAAAATACCAGGTGGCATTAATTAAAAAAACACAGGAAGAGATTACTATTAAGAATGCTGAAATTATCATTTTAAAAGAGCAGAAACAAGCTGTTTTAGAAGGAAAAGAGATAGAAATTAAAAGGTTGGAACAGGACAGAAATACTAAAACCAAAACTGCTGAACAACTCAAGAAAAAAGAAAAAGCGTTAGCTTCAGAATTAAAAGAAAAACAAAAAAGGAGAAGAGAGTTGGATGCAGCTATCAAAAAGGCGATCGAAGAGGAAATTAAAGCATCTAACAACAAAAAAAGTTCTAATAAAACAAAAACTAAATCAACAACGAGTACGACAACTCCTGCTAAAAGTTCAGGAAGCAGTACTGTTATTGAATTAACACCAGACGAACAATTAGTGAGTAACTCATTCATAAACAACAAAGGGAAATTACCCTGGCCTGTAGCTAAAGGAACTAAAATTTCAGATTTTGGCACGGCTCCTCATCCTGATGTTCCCTCAGTAATGATTGAAAACCGTGGAATTGATATTTTAGTTGAACCCGGAACCCATGTTAGAGCCATTTTTGAAGGAATTGTTACTGGAGTTTTGGATATGATGGGAAGTAAAGTAGTAATGGTTAGACACGGTGAATATTTGTCCGTTTATCAAAATTTAGCCACTGTAAATGTAAAAAAAGGGGATAAAGTTTCTACAAAAGAAGTTTTGGGAACGGTAGCCAAAGCCAATGGATCTAATACTTATGAATTACACTTTGAAGTATGGAAAAACACAACTTTTTTAAATCCTAATAGTTGGTTATCAAATAAATAGATCTATGAGAATTGATATTAAAAAAGCGATTGCTTCCAAAAATGAAAGATTGGCAAAACTATTACCACGTTTTGTAATCAGAACTTTAGAAAAAATTGTGGCTCAGGATCAAATGAACCAATTTCTTGAAGTACATGACCAAGATCCACCATTGGAATTTGCAAAAAATTCAATAAAGGTTGCTGCTCAAGTTACGTATAATGTTGTTAATGAGGATAATGTTCCCAAAACAGGAAGATATATTATGGTGTCAAATCATCCATTAGGAGGTATTGATGGAATCGCATTGCTTGCTGTTATGAGTGAATATCGTACCGATATAAAAATTCCTGCTAATGATATCATTATGCAGGTTGAACCACTTCATAAACTTTTGATTCCTATCAACAAACATGGAAAAAACAACAGAGATATTTCAAATTACATCAATGAGGTTTTTGCATCTGATGATCTAATTATCTATTTTCCAGCAGGGTTATGTTCCAGAGAAAACAATGGTGTTTTAATGGATCCTGAATGGAAAAAAACAGTTGTTTCTAAATCAAAAGCATACCAAAGAGATATCGTTCCTGTCTTTTTTGATGGTAGAAACACTGAACGTTTTTATCGTATTGCCAGATGGAGAAAAAGATTGGGAATCAAGTATAATATAGAAATGCTCTTTTTACCTTCTGAAGTATTCAGACATAAAGGGGAGCAATTCAATATTATTTTTGGGAAGCCAATCTCTTATCAAACATTTGATAAAAGTAAAACAGATTACGAATGGACAACCTGGTTAAAAGAACAGGTTTACGCATTAAAAAAATAAACAATTAAATGGAAGAGATTATTAACCCCGTAGCAAAAGAGCTTCTAAAAGCCGAACTATCCGAAGACAAATTTCTCCGCACAACTAATGTTGGCGGAAACTCAATTTACCTAATTACGGCGCATGATTCACCTAATGTGATGTTAGAAATAGGTCGTCTTAGAGAGCTTACTTTCCGCGAAGCAGGGGGCGGAACAGGTTTTGAAGTGGATATTGATGAATATGATACCGCTCAAGTACCTTTTAAACAATTGTTAGTGTGGAACAATGAGGCCGAAGAGATTATAAGTTCATACCGATATATCCTTTGTAAAGATGTTCCTTTAGATGAAAATGGATATCCTCATACGCCCACTTCAAAACTATTTAATCTATCGAAAAAATTTATTCAAAACGAATGGCTTGATTCAATTGAACTCGGAAGAAGTTTTGTTCAACCAAAATATCAGGGAACAACCAACCCTAGACTTGGCCTATTTTCGCTTGATAATTTGTGGGATGGATTAGGGGCTATCTCCGTTGACTATCCGGAAGCTAAATATTTCTTTGGGAAAATGACCATGTACGATAGTTACAACCGTTTAGCCAGAAACTGGATCTTAGCCTTTTTAAACAAATATTTCAAAGGTGATGATAGTCTGGTTACCCCATTTCATCCTGTAACAACTGATAAAGGAATGCAGGTTTTTAAATCTTTCTTTGAACATAATACCTTTAAGGAAGATTTTCGTAGCTTAAATGAAAATATTAGAAACTTAAAAGAGAGTATTCCTCCTTTAATTAAGTCGTATATGTCACTCTCTTCTACAATGCAATGTTTTGGCGCTTCAGCAAATCCGGAATTTGGTCCGGTTGAAGAGATTGCAATCTTAATCACGATTGCTGATATTTACGAAGAAAAGAAAAAAAGACATATTCTTTCTTACAAAAAAAAGAATAAAGAAGAGTCGTTATAAACTGAATTGTATGCAAATTAAAACCATTACGTTTTTACAGAGTGTTGTTGATTGGAAAAAATGTCCGGATTCTTCACTCCCTGAGTATGCTTTTATTGGAAGATCAAATGTGGGTAAATCCTCATTGATCAATATGTTAGCCAATAATAATAAATTAGCAAAAATATCAGGAAGACCCGGAAAAACACAAACTATCAATCACTTTATTGTAAACAACCAATGGTATTTGGTCGATTTACCCGGATATGGGTATGCTAAAATCTCTAAATCAATTAAAGAGAATTGGGGCAAAATGATTTCAGATTACATTACAATGAGGGAAAATCTACAAATTCTTTTTGTCCTTATCGATTCCCGCTTGGAACCTCAAAAAATTGATTTAGAATTTATTAATCGATTAGGAGATAAAATGGTCCCTTTTGGAATCATATTTACAAAAACAGATAAACTTACGGTTACCGGTGCAAATAAAAATATAGAAAAATTTAAAAAGGAACTATCTGAATCATGGGACGAATTACCTCCTATCTTTAGCTCATCTGCTGTTTCCGGCTCTGGAAAAGAGGAACTCTTAAACTTTATTGAAGAGGTTAATAAACAATATTTTTCAAATCGTTCGTTATAATACAAACAAAATAATATCAAAAAAAAATGAAGAACAAAACATTACTCCTTTTTACTGTTATATTTTTGGGAATCAGCATGATAGGTTGTTCAACCCTTCTCAAAAAAAATAAATCCCAAAACAAACCATTAATTGGTACTTTTTGGAGTTTAGATAAAGTAAATCAAAATAAGTTTCCTGAAATTGGAAGTACCCCATATATTCTTTTTTCCGAATCAGGTAATTTTAATGGTGTTGCCGGCTGTAATAAATATTTTGGCACATTTATTTTAAATAAAAAAACAATCTCAATTGAAAATAGTGGTGCTACCAAAAAAATGTGTGCGAATATGGAAGTGGAACGTTTATATCTGGGTGCATTAAAAAAAGAGATTAACTATTACAAAATTTTCGGAGACACCCTTATCCTTTTCGAAAGAAACAAAGAGGTACTTCGCTTTGTTGCCAAAGAAAATACCTTAGATAAGAATGAATAACCTATGAAATGACAATCCTTTTTTTTGTACTTTCGCATTTGAAACATAATCAATTTATAACCCTTTAGATGAAGAAACTTATTATAATTTTAATATTTGGAACCATATTCAGCTCAACCATGGCACAAGTAACCGTTGATGCCATTATTGCTGTTGTTGGTAAAGAGATCATTCTTCAATCCGATCTGGACAAAGCAGTAATTGAACGTACTACTATGAATCAGGATGTTGATGATATAGAAACAATCAGATGTGCTGTTTTACAAGAACTCATATATGCTAAGTTAATGATTCATCAAGCAGATATTGATAGTATTGTTATTACTCAAGAAGAAGTTGATAATCAAATAGATGCCAGAATTCAAGTTTGGTTACAATCAGTTGGGGGTGATCCAAAAATTATTGAACAACATTTTGGAAAAACAATCGAAGAAATCAAAAATGACATGAAAGAACCCATGTTTAATGTTTTGATTTCTGAAAGAATAACGGCTTCTATTACTGATGGAATCACGGTTACTCCTTCTGAAGTAAAATCTTTTTTCACCAGATTTAATACAGATAGTATGCCTGTAATGCCTGAAACTTATGAATATGGACACATCGTTAAAACTCCTCCTGTAAGTGAAGTGGAGATTGCTTCTATTAAAGCTGTTTTAAATGAGTACCGAGAAAGAGTTTTAAAAGGGGAGAAATTCTCTATGTTAGCTCGTCTTTATTCTGATGATCCTGGTTCTGCACCTAAAGGTGGTGTCTTGGGTTTTGTTGAAAGAGGTGAACTGTACCCAGAATTTGAAGCAGTCGCTTTCTCCTTGAAACCAGGTGAAATCTCACAAATTGTTCAAACCAGAGCCGGTTACCATATTATTCAAATGATTGAAAGAAAAGGGGATGCTATCAATGTTGCGCATATTTTAATTCAACCAAAACCATCTGAAGATGAACAAGTTAAGGCGATAACCTTCCTGGATAGTATCAAAATAGTTCTCACTGAAAAACCTATCGATTTTAGTGAGGCTGCTAAAATTTATTCTGATGACTTGTCCAAAAATAACGGCGGTTGGGTTGTTAATAAATATAGCGGTTCTTTTAAATTTGATAAAGAATCTTTAGATCCAACTGTTTATGCAGTTCTTTCTAAACTTAACGAGGGTGAATACTCATCTTCAATACCTTATGTTAATGACGATGGAGTTCTCTCCTATAGAATTTTATATATGAAAACCAAAACAGCACAACATAATGCCAATCTTTCTGAAGATTATGATATTATTAAAAATGCTGCTTTAGAAGAGAAAAAACAAATTGCAATTGAAAAATGGATCGTTAATAAAGTTAAAGTAACCAGTATAAAAATTTCTGAAAAATATAAAAGTTGTCCATTTGTTACTGAATGGCAAATTCCTTAATCTAAAAAAATAACCTACCAAATTCATGGAACCTCAATTCAAAAATGATGTAGAAGCCATTGAAGCTTTTGTGCAAAAATATGCAGAATTAAAAACTGAAATCGGAAAAGTGATCGTCGGACAAGATGACGTGATTAAAAATATTCTGATGGCTATGTTCAGTAGAAGTCATGCCTTACTTATCGGTGTTCCCGGACTTGCTAAAACCTTAATGATCACAACTATAGCAAAGTCAATAAACCTTACTTATAATAGAATACAGTTTACTCCAGACTTAATGCCTTCAGACATAATGGGTACTGAAATTTTGGATGAGAATAGAAAATTTAAATTTGTAAAAGGTCCAATTTTTGCCAATATTGTTTTGGCAGATGAGATCAATCGTACCCCACCCAAAACACAATCTGCCCTTTTGGAAGCGATGCAAGAAAGATCGGTTAGTATGAACGGGACAACTTACGATCTTCCTAATCCTTTCTTTGTTCTGGCTACACAAAACCCGATCGAACAAGAAGGGACATATCCTCTTCCTGAAGCGCAACAAGACCGTTTTATGTTTAACATATACTTGGATTATCCTTCTTTTAAAGAAGAAGTTAATATTGTAAAATCAACCATTCATGGTGATATGATTGAACCAAAACAAGTTTTAAGTGTTGAAGAGATTATATTTTATCAAAAATTACTTCAAAAAATTCCAATAGCTGAAAATTTATATCAATTTGCCGTAAAGTTAGCTGCCTCAACCAGACCGGGAACAGCAAGTGCACATCCTTGGGCTACAGATTATTTATCTTGGGGTGCAGGCCCAAGAGCTTCCCAATTCTTAATTATCGGAGCAAGAACACATGCTGTATTGAATGGTAAACTATCACCCGATATTGAAGATGTTAAAGCAGTGGCTCATAATATCTTAAGACACAGAATCATTAAAAACTACAAAGCTGAAGCTGAAGGAATTACGGTTGAAAATATTATTGACAAATTGATGAATAGTTTGTAATAAATTATAAAATGAATATATACACCAGAAAACGGAAATGGAAAGGGATTCTGTTTACATCAGCATCTGTCATTTTTATTCTGTTGTTGTATTATTCAAACACTTTAGTTAAAGGAATTGCTGAAGAGGAACGCAGAAAAGTTAGAATCTGGGCTGATGCAATCACATACAAAGCAGAATTGGTATCCCATACCGATCAATTTTTTGAAACTATTCGAACTGAAGAAAAAAAACGGGCATCTCTTTTAGCACAAGCTATTCAAAAAGTGAGTGAGACTGACATAGACGAAGATATTACTTTCTATGTGAACTTTATCTCTTCCAATTCAACTATTCCAACTATTATTGTGAATGAAAACGGAAATATTGATGCAGCAGTAAATGTCGATGCCTCTATTTTGAAGATGAAACATATTGATGAGTTAGGGGATCAACGACCAGACTTTGAAGTTATTAAAGTCCCCTATTATAAAAGTAGTTATATCTTTGTGTACTATAAAGAATCTCAAATCTATTCAAATCTGAGAGTTCTCATCAACAATCTGGTTCAATCCTTTTTTCAGGAAGTGGTAATCAATGATGCATCAACACCTGTTATTATAACGGATGAAACCAAATCAAAGGTTTTTGCTTTTGGGCATATTGATACCACCAACGTTAAAACAGATCGGGATTGGATCCATCTTATCAGAGAGATGGAAAAAGCGAATACACCGATTAAAATCGACCTTCCTCAACAAGGAACCTGTTATGTAATGTATGAAGAATCAACTGTATTAACGCGATTGAGATATTTCCCGTATATTCAGTTCTTTTTTATTTTCATTTTTATCATCATCGCCTATATTGTGTTTAGTTTTGCCAGAAAATCTGAGCAAGACCAGGTGTGGGTAGGGATGTCAAAGGAAACAGCGCATCAGCTTGGAACACCGATCTCTTCATTATTAGCCTGGTATGAGATTTTAAAAGAACAGGAGGTGGATAACCAAATTCTGAATGAAATCAAAAAAGATATCAACAGGCTAGAAACCATTGCACAAAGGTTTTCCAAAATTGGCTCTGTCCCTGAGTTGAAAGATGAAAATATCGTTCAGGTGATAGAAGAGTTTATGACCTATTTGCAAACTAGACTTTCATCAAGAGTTGAGATAAAAATTAATTACCCTTCTGCTGATATTCATTTACCATTAAATAAATATTTATTTGAATGGGTTATTGAAAATATATGCAAGAATTCCGTAGATGCCATGAATGGTAAAGGGGTGATTATCATTGAGATCAACGAAGAAGGAAAAAGGATACATATTGACATTACAGATACCGGCAAGGGTATTCCACAACAAAGATTTAAACAGATTTTTAAACCTGGGTATACTTCCAAAAGTAGAGGTTGGGGATTAGGTTTAACTTTGGCTAAGAGAATTGTTGAAATTTATCATAAAGGTAAGATATTTGTCAAATCTTCAGCTATTGACCGAGGAACAACGATCCGAATTTCATTAAAAAAAGGCAGTCATTAGACTGCCTTTTTTTAATGAATTTGAATGATTAGTTTGCGTGAATTGCTTCAGTTGGGCAAACGCTCTCACATGCACCGCAATCGATACATACATCAGGATCAATAGTATAAACAGTTCCTGCAGATATAGCATCAACTGGACATTCATCTTTACAAGTACCACATGCTGTACATGTATCTGGTTCAATTTTAAAAGCCATGACTTTAATTTTTGAGTTAATATTTCGGGTGCAAAAGTAATATAATTTTTTTACTTTTGCACATTAAAAAAATTACAAATATGAAAAAAGGGTTTCTCTATATACTATTCAGTTTTTGGTGTGTTTTATTTTCATTTGCACAAACCCCAAAAGAGATTACTGTACTTTATTTATTACCGTTACATCTAGAAGAATCCAATATTGATATTTCAAAAATTGAATCAGATTTTGATGTTTACGAAATTCCATCCTTTGAAATGATGGGATTTTGGGAAGGCGCAAAATTAGCGTTAAAAACGTATGAAGATTCCAAAAACAAAATTAATGTGATTGTAAGAGATATCAGCACCGATGAAAAAAAATTGATGGAGGTGCTTAATAATACCAAGCTGATGAAGGATGTAGACCTTATTATTGGACCTTTCTACGGTTCTTTATTTCCTATTGCGGCCAAATATGCAGCTGATCATAAAATTACCATAATTAATCCTTTTTCATCCAGGATCGATTTTGTTCGTGAAAATCCTTATGTTTACAAAATTATTCCGCCACTTTCTTCAAGACCGGAATCCATTAAAAAACAGATATTAAACACCTATCCGAACCACCAGGTGGTTTTGTGGTATGATTATGACGATACGGTTGAATTAAACGCATACGAGCTCTATTTCAAGGAAAACGGCATTCCTTACACTTTAGCAAAAATGGGTCAAGGTTCATTTAGTTTAAACTTGAATTTAGCTGATGACAAACAAAATATTGTAATAGCGTTGTTCAATAATCAAACACATGTAATCAACCAAATGAGATTATTATCAGGTATTCAGAATAGCTATCCAATTACTTTGGTCTTTCCTGAAGAATGGCTCAATATTAGCAGTTTAGATGATGATTTTTATTCTATTAAAAATCTTTATTATTTTACGAACTGCTTCGTAGATTTAAATCTTCAAACGATCAAAGATTTTAGGGTTAATTATGTTGAAACTTATCAATCACCTTGTCAATTAGATCGTTACTCTTTTCAAGGGTATGATATAACCAAATATTTCATTGATTTATTTTTGACAGGTAATGATGAAAAATCAGTTTCCTACACGCCAATGGCTTATAAGTTTAAATTCAAACAATGGACAAGGGGGGGGTATGAAAATGACCGTATTAGACTTATTCAAATTCAAGATTTCCAAAGAAAAGAGATTTACGAATAAGTTTTGATTGGAGTCTATAACATCTTTACAACACCAACAATATGAAAAATTTTGTTAATGCTAGATTTGTAGCAGGAAAATGTTGGATAGGTATCTCTATTATCAGAGACTAAATTATATAGTTTTTCATTTCCTTTATCCTCATAAATTCTACCAATTTGAATTCGGTTAGCGATATCGACCAAGTAAATCTTTCCCCAATAGATAGTTTCCTCTTTTCCAATTTGACGACAAGCTAAAAGATCTCCGGAGTGAACGTTGGGTTCCATCGAATCTCCTGCCATTTTAAACATAAAATGGGTCCCGAGCTCTATTAAATCAGGGATATAGTAATATTGTTTTTTTAAAAGCCCGTCTTCATCAGAATGGTGAGGATATTTATGAATCTCTTCAGCAGAGATCAATTGAATTCCAACCTTCTTTAAAACCATATCTTTCATAAAGTTATTGGGCATTTCCGAAGCATTTTGGAATAAAAGTTGCTCATTTTTCAGCATTGGCCCTTTACCGGTAATCCAAACTTTATTTATATTTGTATCCAATGAACAAAGCTTATCGACAAAATTTTTCGATACAGGTACTTTTCCTCTCAAAATTTGTGAAAATGAAGATTTTGTGTAGCCTAATTTATTGGCTATTTCGGCATCATTTTTTCCATATTCCTGAAAAATATACCAATTAATTAATTTTCTGATACGTTGTAAATCAAACATTTATAGAAATTAAGCAACAATAATAAAAATAATTTATATTTATTAAACGAAATTCGAAATAAAGTTTATATATTTGCCTAGAAAATCAAATAAATAACTTTACTCAAATATACAAAAAGTCAGCAAACAAACGATTTAAATAAAAAATTGAATGGAAAACTATTTTATGATCATTTCATAGATTCATGAATAGCTTAGTGTGACGGGGTGGGAGTAGTGTCCCATCCCATTTTTTTTGAACTTATTTTACATTCTGTTCAGCAAATTTCTCTTTTCTGACATTAAATTGTTCATCCATGATCAGAATAGCTCCCTTCTCAACGTTTATGGAGTTGTCATTGTTGCTGATATTATTTTTAATAATGAAACGCAATACAATAGCCTCATTGGGCTTTAATTTAGCGGTAATAAATTTGACATATCCATCTTCACCGGTTGAGCCGGTCTCTTTCTCCTCCCAATGTAGAGTGCTGTTTTTTACTTCTTGTCTGTATGATATTGCGGAATGGTTAGCACCATTAATAAAAACGATCACTACGACAGCCGATGTTGTATCTTTAGCATTCTTATAAACGGATCTATGATATTGCCATTGAAAAACGCCTAGTGAATCAACAAAACCAGAACTTTGAGCATTAATTTGGTTACAAAAACTGAATACAAAAAAACAAATCAAAAGAAGTTTTGTTTTCATATTAAAACGGGTTGATCCAATCAGCAATCTCTTGTGTATCTAAGTTCATCATGCACTTGAAATGTTTTCTGGGACATTTTTTGTACCCCAGTTTTGAACAAGGTCTGCAAGCTAATGTTGTAACTTCAAAATTTCTAAATAATTCAGGATGAAGAGGAATGTAAGGATACATTCCAAATTCAGGAATGGTATTCCCCCACATTACTGCGATAGGTACTTTTAAAGCTGCACCAATGTGCATCAAACCGGTATCGCAGGCTAATAAACAACTACAATTCTGAATCAAAGAAGCAGATTGATACATTGTTAACTTTCCACAGAAATTGAATACCCGATCGTTTACGTTAGAAGCGATCCATTCCCCTTCAGCAGATACATCTTTACCACCTAAGAGAATGACCGGTTTATGTATGATTTTACTGATCTCGATGATCTTTTCAGACGGAATCCTTTTGGTACCATGAATACTCCCTAAAGTTACGGCTACAAATCCATCTTCAAAGACTGCAGGTAGATCATCCATATCGAATTTTTCTTCTTCCGGAATGATAAAATCAAGACCTTCCTGATCATTTGTAACTCCAAGTTCTTTAATCCCTTCAAAATAGCGATCTACAATATGTTGGATTGGTAAAGCATTGATTTTCAAATAGACCATAAGCCACTTTTTGAAGTTCAATTTATGAAAGGTGTACCTTGGAACACCTAATTGAGATACAATAGCTTTAGATTTACGGTTTTTATGAAGATCAATAACGAGATCATATTGCTCTTTTTTAAGTAGATCAACTATATCTTTGTCTTTCTTATGATAAGTATAGATTTGATTTAGATAAGGATTTGATTCGATAACAATCTTGTGTTCTTTTTTCACCAGATAGTGAATTTCAGTGTTCGGGATTTGTTTGGAGATGGCCCTTATTATTGGCGTTGTTAATACGATATCTCCAATAGAACTGAATCTAATAATTAAAACTTTTTTCTTCTTCTCGGAAGGAGGTTGGTCGTCCATTTTATTCTAAATTAAAATTTTCTGTGATAGGTTTACCATACTTGGTTCTCACAGGATTGGAATATATAAGTAAAAGATAATGCAACATTTTTTCTTCACAAACATCATCAACGATAGATTGTTTTCTTAAATAATTAAGAAAATCCTCTTTTTCATTTTCAGTATAATAATTTGCAAATTCAGAACTTTGTTCTTGATAATCAAATGCAATATAATTAGTTTTAAACAAATGATAATTTGCGTAGATTTGTTGATCTACTAATTTGGCAACTGCAAACAATTGATCGTTGCTGGTTAATGATTTATCAATCTGATCGATTTCTTCAATAATTGGAGTGCCAATTTTCAAACGGATCTCTCCTTTAAAACCAAGAACCCCCTGAACGATACTTTTAAAATCTTCACCTGATTTTTTTATATATTCACCATTTTCAGAAAGTGCCATTTCCCTTGCCTTCAACTGATCACAAGACTCATATTCGTACGAGATTGTAACAGGTGTCAATTGAATCGATTTTAAAGATTCCAAAGGATCTTTTCGATTGGCCATCGATAACATTTTGATCAACCCTTGCTGAGTTATATCATATCCATCTTTAGTTCTTCCACTTCGTTGAGCGATCCAAACCGATTCAATTTCTTCAAAGATACTGTGATGAATATATTCAGATAATTGGTGAAGATTTGCGATTTTATCATGAATAGTGGAGGAACGTAATACCAGCAACATGTTGTTTATTCTAGCTAACTCAACAAAAACAGGAGTAGTAATTAAGTTATCTCCAATAGCCGTTTTTGTTCCTCTTACATTATTTTCAAAAAAATAATTTTGCAAAGAGGAGGAGTCCAAAACAATATCTCTATGATTAGCAATAAAAAGATACGCTTTTTGAGGATCGATGTTTTCCAATCCACTGTAATGGATTCCGGTCGAAGATTTTCGAATAAAATATTTAAAAATTTGACCAGAGAATCTCATCTGAAACTCTAAGATGGACTTACACCCTAAAGCAGTATTTACTACTTCAGAAATATCTAATTGATCTTTTAAAAAAGATAGACTTTTCACAAAATCCTGATTATTAAACAATCTGTGGATTGCTTTAACGGCCTCAGCATCATTATAAGGTCTAATGTTTTCGAATTTATCCTTCATTTTTTGAAATACTCAATAAAGAAATGCAAAAATAGGGAAATTTTAGGAGATATGAGTTATATTTTAATATTGTCAAAATTCTTTCCAAAAACACTACTGGTTTTAGCAATAGAAACAAATGCATTTGGATCCGTGAATTTAATCAACTTCATGATTTGTGCTTTGTCGTTTCTATGAGCCATGATCAACAATACATCAGATTCAGCCTTGGTATATGATCCATAACCTTTTAAAAAAGTGGCGCCTCGTTGTAAATCTGAATTGATTTTGTCGGCAATCTCTTGATTTTTTTTGGAGAACACCATAAACTGAAAAGTTTGTTTATATCCTTCAATTACGATATCGGAAACATAAATATAAACAAACATGACAACCATACTATAAACTAGTTTTTGAACAGATCCAACAACAAAATAGGAAGATCCAATAATCACAAGGTTGGTATATAAAGTAACTTTTCCGTAGGATATATTTCTATATTTTCCGATCATCATGGCAACAATATCTGTTCCACCCGTATTTCCACCGTAGTTAATCGCTATTCCTACACCAAATGCAGATAATGCCCCACCAATGATGGCAGCCATAAAGGGATCATCAACTATTGGTTTAAGAAAAATAGTTTGACCTAGACCAAAAAATAAGGATAAAACTACTGTACAAAAAAGGGTGTTAATACAGAACCTTGTTCCTAAGATTCTCCAAGCGATAGCTAATAAGAGAGCATTTATGATAAAAGTTGAAATCCCCATTGGGATTGTTTTAGTAGCAAAGTAAATGATTGCAGCTATACCACTAACACCTCCCCCTGTCATCTCTGCAGGAATTAAAAATGCCGTCCAGCCTACTGCAAAAATAGCTAACCCTACACAAATCATAAAATAATTTCTAATTTCAATGATCCATTTTTTTTGATTTAATAACTCCATAGCATGTTTTTTAAAATTCTTATATTTTGACTTTCAATAAAATAGTACAATATGTATTGATTTGCAAAGATAACAAAATTCAAAAAAATAAAAAAAAATAAAAAGTAATTCGAGATATTGATTTTTTTTGTATTTTTGCACCCTCAAAACAACACTCCTCCTTAGCTCAGTTGGTTAGAGCATCTGACTGTTAATCAGAGGGTCCAAGGTTCAAGTCCTTGAGGGGGAGCA
>DAONEU010000033.1:0-16924 GCA_035403245.1 Bacteroidales bacterium
TCTGTTATGCTTACTGTTTCTTGTTTGCTCTGCGTTTTCTCCACTGAATGCTAACTCGTTTATATGTTTACCTTAAAACCTTAAAAAGTGAATATATTCATCCAACTTGGCATGTATTGTTCACCTTTGGGAAAGTTTAGGGTGTATTTTATTATGGATGCAAATTTAAAAAAAGAATTTCAATATGCAATACTTTTTTTATATTGATTGGATTAATTAATTCATATTACGATTTCACTCCTACGGAGTGATTCGAAATGGTGGGGGTGGGGGTTTCATTTGCTACCAATATAACACTCCTCCGGAGTGAGGGGCTGTTAGTCTATTCGTGAGATTGTGCCCGCGTTGGGCGGAACCGGAAAGCCCTGATTAATAAGCTAATAAGCGAATGTGATAATAAGCTAATTGGGGGAAAGGGACAAGGGGAAGGGGGAATAAATAAAAAGTAAAAAGTAAGAAGTAAAAACTGATACCTGATAACTGAAACCTGATAACTAAAACCCAAAACCCAAAACCCAAGACCCAAAACCCAATAACAAAAAAGGACCACCTTGAAGTGATCCTTTCCATTTTTTCCGTAAAGTATAATCGATTAGTACATTCCGGGCATACCACCTGGCATGGCAGGAGCTGCTGGAGTTTCCTCTTTGATTTCAGCTAAAACACACTCGGTAGTTAGTAACATACCTGCGATTGAAGCGGCATTTTCTAAGGCAATACGAGCTACTTTGGTTGGGTCGATGACACCTGCTTTGATCAAATCTTCGTAAACATCTGTTCTTGCATTGTATCCGATTTTTCCTTTGCCTTCTTTCACTGCGTTTACAACTACAGATCCCTCTTTTCCGGCATTGGTTACAATTTGACGAAGTGGTTCTTCCAACGCTCTACGAACGATCTCAATACCAATCTTTTGATCTTCATTTTCAAAAGCAACGCCATTCAATGATTCAATTGCTGTAAGATAAGCAACACCACCACCTGGGATGATACCTTCTTCTACAGCAGCGCGGGTTGCATGTAAAGCGTCATCAAAGCGATCTTTTTTCTCTTTCATTTCTACTTCTGAAGCAGCACCTACGTAAATCACAGCTACACCACCGGCTAATTTTGCTAGACGTTCTTGTAATTTTTCACGATCGTAGTCAGATGTTGTCTTTTCAATTTGTGATTTGATTTGTGCAATACGTCCTTCTAATGATTCTTTCAAACCTTTACCGCTTACTATAGTTGTATTTTCTTTGTCAACCACGATTTTCTCAGCGTTTCCTAACATTTCCAATTGAGTATCTTCCAATTTGAAACCTTTGTCTTCTGAGATTACATAACCACCGGTTAAGATGGCGATATCTTCCAACATCTCTTTTCTTCTGTCACCAAATCCTGGAGCTTTTACGGCAACTATTTTTAATCCGGCACGAAGACGGTTTACAACAAGAGTTGCAAGAGCTTCACTTTCAACATCTTCGCAGATGATCAATAGTGGGCGACCGGTTTGTACCACTTTTTCTAAGATTGGTAAAAACTCTTTCATGTTGCTGATCTTTTTGTCATAGATCAAAATGAATGGGTTTTCGTATACAGATTCCATTTTTTCAGCATCTGTGATGAAGTAAGGAGAGATATATCCTCTGTCAAATTGCATACCTTCCACGATTTTCACGTTGGTTTCAGTACCTTTTGCTTCTTCGATGGTGATTACACCCTCTTTTTTTACTTTATCCATAGCCTCAGCGATGATTTTACCTACGCTGCTGTCGTTATTTGCTGAAATAGTAGCTACTTGTTCAATTTTTTCATGGTCGCTGCCGATGGTTTGAGATTGAGATTTTAAGTTTTTGATCACTTCAGCAACAGCTAAGTCTATACCACGTTTCAAATCCATTGGATTAGCGCCGGCTGTAACGTTTTTCAATCCGGTATTAAAGATTGCCTGAGCCAAAACGGTAGCAGTTGTAGTACCATCACCCGCTTGATCATTGGTTTTAGAGGCCACCTCTTTCACCATTTGAGCACCCATATTTTCGATAGCATCACTCAATTCGATCTCTTTAGCAACGGTTACCCCATCTTTAGTGATTTGAGGAGCACCGAATTTTTTGTCGATGATCACATTTCTACCTTTTGGTCCTAAAGTAACTTTCACTGCATTTGCTAATGCATCAACACCTTTTTTTAAGCCATCGCGAGCTTCCCAGTCATAAACTATGTTCTTTGCCATAATTGTTATATATTTTTAATGGTTAATATTTTAATGAAAAGTATCGGTAAAGATACGGATTTTTAGATGATTGCGAGGATATCGCTCTCTTTCATGATGAGGTAATTTTCCCCTTCTAAGGAAAGTTCTGTACCGGCATATTTGCCGTAAAGCACTGCATCACCCACTTTAACAGTCATGGGTTCATCTTTTTTACCTGGGCCAACAGCCACAACGGTACCTTTTTGAGGTTTTTCTTTTGCGGTGTCAGGGATAATGATTCCACCTGCGGTTTTTTGTTCAGCTTCTGCTGGAGCTACTAAAACTCTGTCTGCTAATGGTTTAATGTTTACGTTCATAATGGTATTTATTTTAGTTATTATTATTTTCGCCTTAAACTATGCAAAAAGCGTGCAAAACGCAAAAATAGGTAAAAAACCGACAAAATGACACGAAAAAAGCGGGAGTGTTGCAAAAATGGCAGAAAAAGAATTAGCAAATTGGTAAATTAGCAAATTGGTATTTGAGCAAATGAGCACATTTCCACATCTCTCCACCACTCTTTAAAACTTTGTTGTTCATTCTGTAAATACACCAACTCTCCAATCATAGGCGTAACCAGAGGAATATGATGATTCAAATTGATCTCAGCAATCCTGTTTAGTGGTTCATCCCAAGGGTGGATAGAAAGTGCATATTTGCAGGAGTGTCCGGGGAGGATGCGCTTTGCATTCAGATCAATCGCCTCTTGCAACACCTCTTCGGGTAAAGAATGGATATTTCTCCAAGCCAGATTGTATTGACCATTTTCAAGAATAGCAAGGTCAATTTTCCCAAATTTTTCTCCAATCTCTTTAAAATGAGTATCATACCCACCATCTCCTCCAAAGAAAATTTTAAATGTTGGTGTTTGAACAATAAATGAGAGCCATAAAGTAGAGTTCCTATTCGTTGATCGACCGGAGAAATGTCTTGCGGGAGTAGTATGAATTGACATCTGGTCATCAGATTGAAATGTTTCATTCCAGTTGAGTTCCATAATTTTATGGGGATCAAATTTCCAGTGTCTGAAATGTGAGCCTACGCCCAATCCACAAATCACTTTTTGAGTTTTGTTCTGTAAAGCTTTTACGGATTTGTAGTCCAAATGGTCATAATGATCATGTGTTATCAATAAATAATCGATCTCGGGCATGTCTGTGGCGGAATAAATATTGGTTCCGGGGAAAGATTTGTTTACGTTAGGAAGGGGAGAAGCATAGGCACTAAAAACAGGATCGATGAGAAAACGTTTTCCATTGAGTTGAAGAAAATAAGAGGAGTGTCCCAACCAAATCAGAATATCTTCATGAACAGGGAGATTTGTTAGGTCCGATTTTATAGAAGGAATAGGTCGAATAGGTTTTATTCCGGGTTTCTTGCCAAAAATAAATTTTAAAATCACTTTGGGCATCGATTTCCCGTCCGCTAACATTTTGGTTTCATGAATGTTTTGAAATGTACCGTTTTTGAAATTGGATAATTTTGAAAATTTCTCAAGGTCACTCTTGTCTGGAGCCTTCCCAAATACAGGAAGTTTCATATAAAAATAAATTCCAATGAGTATTAGAAAAATGAGAGAAAGAATTATGACCATTTTTATTGATTTAAGGCAACAAAAGTACATTTTTTTATGGTATTTGGTTATAGAAATAATCACAGTGGAACACAGTGGTTGCACAATGGAACACAGTGTTTTTACTTTTTACTTTTTACTTCTTACTTTTTACCTTCTTCCCCCTTGTCCCTTACGCCCGAAAATTAGCACACTAGCACATTAGCACATTTTTTTTGTATCTTTGCCCCGCACTTTTGAATACATTAACCAAAATGATATGATTATGAAATTATTAAAATTGTTCTTCTTGGCCGTTTTGATGATGGCCACAGGGCTTGGAAACGCACAGACTTCTAAACCCACCAACATTACCAATCAACAGTTGCCCTCCGATCAAAAAGTGATCACAGGTCAGCTGGAAAATGGTTTAAAATATTACATCAGAGCCAATAAAAAACCAGAAAAACGTGCTGTATTTTTCTTGGCTGTTGACGCTGGTTCTGTTCTTGAAAGAGACGACCAAATGGGTTTGGCTCACTTCTGTGAACACATGGGATTCAACGGATCGAAACAATACCCGGGAAATACTCTTGTAAGCGAGTTGGAAAAGAAAGGGGTGATCTTCGGAAGAGATATCAATGCCTCTACAGGTCTTGAAAGTACCCAATATTATGTTGTGCTTCCTACTGATGACTCTGTTTTGTTTGATATGGGGCTTAAAATTCTGGATGGATGGGCATTCAATATGCTTATGACTGAAAACGAAATCGATAAGGAACGTGGCGTAATCATTGAAGAGTGGCGCGTTTATAGAAGTGCTGATGAACGTTTAATGGCGAAAACACTTCCTATCGAGTTAAAAGGTTCCCCTTATGCTTCTCGTTTGCCAATCGGAACACTTGAAAATCTTCAAGGTTTTACCTATAAATCTTTAAGAGATTTTTACAAATCTTGGTATAGAACTGACAATATGTCCATTATAATCGTAGGTGATTTTGATCCTGTTGAGATGGAAAAGAAAGTAAAAGATTTCTTTACCATGACAGCACCTGCCACAACACCATTAAACAGAACCGTTTATGAAATTCCCGGCAATCAAAAGCCATTAATCGCTATTGCATCTGATAAAGAGGCTACCAGCACCGATATCAGTGTTAACTACAAAAAGCCAGCGATGGTTTTTAAAACCTATGCGGATTATCGCAAAGTGATGACCATCAATCTATTTTGTCACATGTTAAGACAACGTTATGATGAGATCAGTGAACAAAAAACATCACCATTCACCTGGGGTGGTGCATGGTATGGTGATTATTGGTCAAAGAAAAATGATGCTTTTTCATTATCATTTTCAGCCAAAGAGGGTAAAGCGTTACCTACATTAGAAGTGATGTTGACCGAGATTAAAAGATTGGAGCAACACGGCTTTTTAGCTACTGAATTTGAAAGATCGAAAAGTAGTTTCTTGGCATCTATGGAAAAATCTGCAAAAGAAGCAGATAAAAAAGATTCCAGAAATCATGCTTATACACTAGCGAATTCCTTCTACGGAGATAGACCATTTATTAGTGATTCGATGAATTTCGAGTTAACAAAACTTTTTATCAATGATATCACCATTAACGAGATCAATAATTTAATCAAAGAGATGATCTCTGAAGAGAATATCACTGTTGTATTGACCATGCCGGAAAAGAATGAGATTAAAGTACCAACTGAAATCGATATTCAAAAGATTTTCGACAAAGTGAAAAACATGAAAACCACTCCATATATTGACAAGGTTAACACATCACCTTTCTTAGTGAAACAACCAGTTCCGGGCAAAGTGACCAGCAAAAAAGAGAATAGTGTATTGGGCTATACCGAGCTTGTTTTGAGTAATGGTGCCAAAGTGATTATTAAACCTACCACTTATCAAAATGACGAAATTCAATTAGTTGCTTTTAGTGTGGGTGGAAACTCCAAATATCCTGATAATAAACTGATTAATGCATATTATTCAACCGATGTAGTTAGTTCTTCCGGTATCGGAAACTACACTTCTGTAGATTATACCAAATTTATGATGGGAAAAAAATATTCAATATATCCTTATATTTCCACTTATGAAGAAGGATTTAACGGTACGTCAACCGTAAAAGATTTCGAATATTTCTTACAACATCTATATATGTATTTCGAAGCACCAAGAGCAGATCAAGATGTTTTAGATCGTATGATGACTGAATGGAAAGATCAGATCAGTATGCAAAAAAACTCAAGAGATTATCAATTCTCTAAGTTTACACAACAACAAATGTATCCTAATTATTCTCGTATGATCTTCTTGGATGATAAAAATATCACCAAGATGAATTTAGGAGAGATGAAAAAGATTTTTAAAGAAAGATTTACTAATGCCGGTGATTTTACCTTTGTCCTTGTAGGAAATATTGATGTGAATCAAGCAATCCCAATGATCGAAAAATATATTGGTGGAATTCCGGGAAAGAGCATGAAAGAGGATTTTATCATCAGACAACCAGAGTTTGCTAAAGGTGTTGTTGACAAAACATTCAAAATGGGCGTTTCTGAAAAAACAGTGGTTTCAATCGGAACTTATCAACCTTATGTTTGGAGTGAAAAATCGATGTTAGCGATTTCAGCATTAAATAGTGTTATGCAAATCAAACTCACAGAAAATATTCGCGAAAAGTTAGGTGGTACTTACGGAGCAAGATTGTCAGTTTCTCCTACAAAATGGCCTGTTGGAAAGATCACAATGAATATCAATCTGGGTTGCGAGCCTGCTAGAATTGAGGAGTTAACCAATGCTATCTGGGCAACTATTGATGAAGTGATTACAAATGGCCCAACAGCTATTGATTTGAAAAAAGTGAAAGAACAAATGATCAGAAGCTATGAAGTTTCTTTAGAAAATAACAGAACATGGACTAGTGGAATCAAAGGGTTCTATTTCTTGGAAAATCCTTTTTATACTTTAGAACAATACAAAGCATTGGTAAATGAATTGACTATTGACGATGTTAAGGCAGTGGCTCAATACATGAAACACAATGAGTATGTAAGAACAATATTACTTCCTGAAAGTAGTAATTAAACGGTGATCTCTCCTCTGAGAGAGATTCCCATCCAGAATTTTATTTCAGCAGTAGACAAAGGGTGGCCAAGCAAATACATAAGCTTGGCCACTGCTGCTTCTGTAGTGATGTCATTTCCACTAACGACTCCAATTTCACCTAAAGCGACACTGGCACCATATTTTCCAATTTCAACAGTTCCGCCCCCTTTACATTGGGTTACACTTACAATGATGATTCCACGATCGATGGCTTCTTTTAAAAGATTCAAGAAGTTTGTGTCTGAGGGAGCATTGCCGGTTCCGTAGGTTTCCATAATGATAGCTCTCAAGTCAGGAGTGTCTAAAATGGAACGTATTGCCTGGGATGTGATTCCGGGATACAATTTTAATATTCCAATATTTTCGTCAATTTCTGTATGAAGAATCAATTGTTTATCGCTACATTTGGCAATAAAGGGATCATTGTATTTAATGTTAACGCCCACTTCAGCTAACTTTGGATAGTTAGCCGACATAAACGCATTGAAATGTTCTGCATTATCCTTGTAGGTTCTGTTTCCCCGATACAATGAGTTTTCAAAATAGATACAAACTTCCGGAACTCTGGGAACACCTTTGATATGAGCTGAAGCAATCTCAATGGAGTTTAAGATATTTTCGCGACCATCAGAACGCATTATTCCCAATGGCAACTGGGATCCTGTTAAGATCACTGGTTTTGAAAGATTCTCCAATAAAAAACATAATGCTGATGCCGTATATGACATAGTGTCAGTACCGTGCAGGATTACAAAGCCGTCATATTGTTCATACTGATCATAGATCCTTTGGGCTAGTCTTTTCCAGAAAGTGGGATTGGTATCGGAAGAGTCGATTAATGGGAGTAATTCTTCGAAGTCAATATTAGCTTCAATCAATTTCAGCATAGGAAGATGTTCATAAACATCGCTAAAATGGAAAGGTTCTAATGCACCCGTGATGGCGTTCTTGATCATACCGATTGTTCCACCGGTATAAATCACTTTTATATTCCTATTCATAGATTACTTTTTTTTGAAAAAAGTTTTTCCTTTACTACATAATGGACATTTCCAGTTATCCGGAAGTTCTTCAAAAGGAGTTCCGGCAGGGATATGTTGATCGGCATCCCCTAATGAAGGATGGTATTCATATCCACAAACTTCGCAAACATGCACTTCATGATTGGTTTGTTCGGCTTTTTTTACCTTTGGATCCACGTAAGTTGGAGCTGTCTTGGGAGATTTAAGTTTGAAAACGTTTCTATAATAATCATAAGTAAGAAGTGGTTCATTTGGATCGATTACGTCACCGTTTACCAAATCACAAAGATATAAAATGTGAGTGCCTACGTCAAATTCCTGTTTCACTTCAGCATCCATCCAGGCACACATGTTGTCAGTGATTATAGGAACGTGTAATGGAGAATAATGTACTTTATAACCTTCAAATTTGTTGATGTTTCTACTACTTTTATATCCAAAATTGGCGATCAATTCCCTTTTGGTATTTTGTCCAATGACAATGATCCCAATTTTTTTGGATTTGCTGATGATTTCTGTAGAGTGGTTTTCTTTGTTAGAAGCGATTATAATTTGTGAGGGTTCAGCTGTTACTTGCATAAAGGCATTACCCACAAAACCATAGTCAACCCCTTCATAATGGGTCGTAATTAAGTAGAGACCATAACTGATCTTGTTAAGAGCTTCAAAATTCATTTAGTAAAGTTTAAATAGTTTATTTGCAAAAATCACATCCAATTTTTCGAATTTCTTCATTGTCGTAGATGCAAGGAGTTAATTTGTTCAATAAAACACATAAATATTTAGGATTTCTAAGTTCTGCCATTTTTACTGCTTTAGTAAAAAGAGAACTCATAAAATATTCTTCTCTATATCCGGTAAGTGAGATATAAGCAAATAGAAAATCTTCAGAAATCTTAGGATTATCTAAGAATGGAGTCATGATCTCAATAGCATAATCATAATCACCACCTTTGATGAAGATATAGGCTAATTTGTACGCAGCTTCCCAACTATCTAAAACAGGATTCCGAATAGCTTTAATTTTGAGATAAGTATTGGCTGTTAAGGTAATGTTATCATTAGTCTTAGGCGCTGTAGCTAAAAATTCAAGTATTTTAACCTGAAAAGCCATGTTAAGATTGTTAATCCGATCAACGGGTAAGGTTGGAAGCGTATATAATTTGTCTAAATCTGTCTGAATTTTAAGGATTTGAGCATTGTTTGTAATTGGAGTTCCAAAGATATCTACAAGAGTAATATTATAGTTTGACACAGGATTTTTAACATCCATATTGAAAACTCTTCTCATTTTAATTTGGATTTTCTCATCCATAGTTGTACCTTGATAGTACATCATGTACAAATTATTGGTCAAGAATGGAATAAATTGTTTTGTTTCAGGAACATATAATTTATCTACATTGAAATTTTTGTATCTTTGAAACTCCATTTGACGCATGATATATTGTTGAATAGACATGGCAAAAGGATAGTTTTTTTGTTCAATCGCTTGATTAAATTTGTACGAAGCGAACTCTTGTTCATTAGCACCATCAATTTGAAAAACAATGTGGAAAACCAATTTAGCATAACGTTGTTTAGATAATAGATCTTTTTCTAATTGTTTTGCTATCTCATTATTATTTTCACGTAATTTTTTTATAGCTTCCTCTTTAGTGAATAAAGCAAAATAGTAAAAATCCTGGATTTTTTCAATTTCAATCTTGAATTGTTCCCAACTATCACCAGTTGATGTAGTTACAGGAATTCCGGCAAATAAAGTTCCTAAAGCTTTTTTAATACTTTCTGCCTTAGTTTTAAAGTTTTTTTGTAATGTTGGATTATTAATTTGATCAATGGAAGTGCATGAAATCACATCAATAGATTCAATTTTATAAGGAGGAAGGTTAGGATTATTAGCTTTAATAATAGAATCAATTTCGTTCTCAGTGTAAACGTTTTTGTTCGCTTGAGTAAATGGGATTAACACCTCGTAACTGCTTTTTTCACTGACAGCAACCCATTCTCCTGGAGCTGCAATGGTTTTTTCATCTTTCAAAAACTGAATTTTATCAGTCGATTTAACATTATGTGCTTCAATTGCTTTCTTAGTAATTGTTCTACAAGCTATGTTTTCATCTTTAACAAATATAATATTGATGAAAAATTCGTCGTTTAAATCTATCGTTTCAGGAACTTTACTGATGATAGCTTTTACTTTTAAACTCTTATCATCAATCTCATTAGCAGCAATTATTTTATCGAAAGTGATTGGTTTTGTTATTGTACCTCTGAAAATCTTATCGTTATCAATGACCATATCCTGGCAGTCATATTGACTCATCATGATGAAATCTAAAACGATACCATCTCCCTCTTTACCGATCATTTTTCTAAGTTGTTTGCTGTCATCACATTCCAAATAAACATTACCTTCTTTATCAACAGTAATAAATTCTGAAAGGAGTTCTAAAGTTTGTTCATCTATACATTTTTTACAAATACTCTCATCATAATATCCTAACCCCCCTTTTCCCTTAGAAATGGGCAGGTTTCTATCCATAACAGAGGATTTGAAAACCTGAAAGGTTCTGTCATTTCCTAAAATAATGGAAGCGTACATTGTTTTTGAAAACTCATCAGGTTCACATGCAAAACCCATGTAGGTGTATTGTTTGTCCAAAAGTTGTTTAGAGAGCTTCAAGTTTTTCATGATTGGAGTCAATAATTCCAAACATAAATCATAATACGTATATTCTTGAATTCCTAAAGTAGCTCGACCCTTTGTTACAATCTCAATCCCTCTATGAGATAACCCATATTTTTTAAGTCGATAAAAAACTGTTTTATAAGGTGCTACATTTATATCGGTTTTTTCATTCTCCATAGCTTGGTAAAGTGCTTGCATACCAGCGGTTGAATCTAACATTTCATGGTGCTTCAATGGCTCAAGATAAAAATATTTTTTTCTTGCATAATCTATCATATCGGTCATGCAATTGTACAAAATTTTGGAATCATAGTTCCCAGGATTAAAATTTTGCGCATATTTTTTGTTTTCTTTTAGTTCCGGAGCACTGAAATCAACATAAGGATTTACAGTTTGAGCTAAAACCAAACTATTGAAAACCAATAGTATAGCAAAAAACGAAAAGGTTAGCTTTTTTATCATAGTCTTTATATTTAATATCCTAAAAATTAATTTACAATAATAATAAAAAATCTTATTCGTTCGACAAATAAAAAATGTAATTTTGCATGCGAATTTTAAAAATGAATATGGACACAGTTTTAAGCGGAATTAGACCTACTGGTTTTCTACATTTAGGCAACTATTTTGGTGCTTTGAAAAATTTTATCAGAATGCAGGAAGAGAATAATTGTTATTTTTTTATTGCAGATTATCATTCACTAACAACTCATCCCAATACAAAAGAATTGAACGGTCACATCAGAAATGTACTGATTGATTATATTGCTGCTGGATTAGATCCTGAAAAAGCTGTTATTTATGTTCAAAGTGATGTTCCTGAAGTTTGTGAGTTAAATTTATTGCTTTCTATGCATGTTTATGTTGGAGAATTACAAAGAGTTAGCTCATTTAAAGACAAAGTTAGACGTAAGCCCGATAACGTGAATGTTGGTTTATTAGGGTATCCTGTTTTAATGGCTTCCGATATTCTACTTCACAGAGCTGATAAGGTTCCGGTAGGTAAAGATCAGGAACAACATTTGGAAATGACTAGAGACTTTGCTCAAAGATTCAATAGTTTTTACAAAGTGGACTATTTTAAATTGCCTGTTGCCTATAATTTTGGAGAACAATTGGTCAAGATTCCAGGATTAGATGGGTCAACTAAAATGTCAAAATCAGATAACGAGAGTTCTTGTATTTACCTTTCAGATACTCCTGAAGTGATCCGTAAAAAAGTGATGAAGGCTGTTACAGATTCAGGCCCTACAGAACCTAATCAAGAGAAACCTCAATCCATTGAAAATCTATTCCAATTAATGAATGCAGTTTCTGCTCCTGAAACCATTCAATTTTTTGAAGATCAATATAATACTTGCCAAATTCGATATGGAGATCTTAAAAAGCAATTAGCTTCCGATATGATCAGTTTTACAACACCTATTTACGATAAAATTCTCTCTTTAAGAAGTGATGACGCCTATCTTTCTAAAGTGGCGAAGATGGGAGCTGAAAAAGCGCGCGAAAATGCACAAAAAACCATTCGTGAAGTTCGCGAAATCATTGGGCTTAAATCGATTTAAGTATGGTGAAATTCAAAAAGGTTAAAATATCGACTTGGCTGTTAATTATTGGATTACTCATTTTCTCCGGCTTTTTTTACAGTTCCTGCAGAAGAAGTAAACTCCGTACCGTAGATAGAAGAGATGAGTTTTTTCGTAAGAATGATTCTTTGGATGCCATCTCCAGAGATACCATTTTTTATAAAGTTAAAAATACCAACAAAAAGTTGAAAATGGCATGGAGCCGCAATGCTTCTCAAATTCAAAGACAAGTGATCAATGATCTTTTGGCTCAACTTATCTTTGTTGATGGTGGAACTTTCTCTTTGGGATGCATGGAATCTTTGGATTCTTTATGTACAGAATATGAAAAACCAATTCAAAGAGTTACTTTGTCACCATACTATATTTCACAATACGAAGTAACACAAATTTTATGGTCTAATATTTCGGGTTCTAATCCAAACTCTTTAAAAAATAATAATTATCCGGTGACTAATGTGAGTTGGAATGATATTCAAGATTTTATAAAACAATTAAATCATTTAACTTCTCTCCATTTTGCACTTCCAACTGAAGCTCAATGGGAGTTCGCTGCTAAAGGGGGAAACAAATCTAAACATACTATCTATTCCGGACATAAAGATATCAAAAAAGTGGCATGGTTTATAGAAAATTCGAATAGAATGTATCATGCAGTCGGTAAATTAAATCCTAATGAGTTGAACTTGTTCGATATGTCAGGAAATGTATGGGAATGGTGTTCTGATTATTATGCCCCTTATACTCCCGAAGATAAAACTGATCCAACAGGTCCTAAAACTGGAAATTCGCGGGTGTATAGAGGGGGTAGCTGGCTCGATAATCAGTTGTATACAAGAATAACCTACCGAAATAATGGCACTCCAAATCAAAAAATGAATTGCCTTGGTTTTCGTTTGATCTTAATTCCTTAAAACATGGTTGGACTCGTCCTTAAATCAACCGGTCACTGGTACGAAGTTTTGGATGAATCCAAAGCGATTATTAATTGTCGTTTGAGAGGTAAATTTAGGATCGAAGGGATCAAAAATACCAATCCAATCGTTGTTGGGGATTATGTCTATTTTGATATCTTAGAAGATGGCTCCGGTACTATTACAAATATTAGAAACCGTAAGAATTACATAGATCGGAAATCTACAAATCTTTCCAAAATAAGCCACTTGATAGCTGCCAATATCGATCGAGCTTTTTTAGTAGTTACCCTTTTTGAACCCAGAACCTCACTTGGCTTTATTGACCGCTTTTTAGTCGCTTCTGAAGGGTTTAGAATCCCTACAACCCTTGTGTTTAATAAAATGGATATCTACGCTGAAGAGGACTTAAAAGTAGTTCAAAAAGTGGCACATTTGTATGAATCTATTGGTTACGAGGTGCTGTTTACTTCTATCAAAACCAACCTAGGATTAAATGAACTCAAAATGAAAATGGATGGGAGTGTCTCCTTGTTCAGTGGTCATTCCGGTGTCGGAAAGTCTGCATTGATCAATACCATTTTTCCCAATTTGAATTTAAAAGTGGGTGAAATCTCCGATTATCATAAAAAAGGGAAACATACCACCACTTTTGCCCAAATGTTTCTCTTAAATGATTCTAGTTTTATTATCGATACTCCCGGAATTAAGGAGTTTGGATTAATTGAATACTCAAAAGAGGAGATCAGAGATTATTTCCCTGAAATCCGTCAATATAATAATTGCTGTAAATTCTCCGACTGCTCGCACGTTCATGAACCCGGATGTGCAGTTATAAAAGCAGTAGAGGAGGGTAAAATCCCCTCCTCTAGGTATATGAATTATCTTGCTATTTTACAAGATGATGATATGAAAATTGCTGATTGGCAATTATTATAACTATTTAGCCTTTACTGAAGTAAATAAAACCAAAGTTTTTGTAGGATGTTTTGGATCGTTGCTGATCAAGTCTAAAGTTGCATTTTGAACACCGGTTAAGTTTCTGGGATTCAAGTTGATCGTCAAAATGGTGCTTTGACCAGGCTCAAGAATCATTGTTTCAGCTTTGGCAGTGAAAATACTTCTACTTAAGATGATTTGTCTAATAGAAAGTTGTGTTTTTCCTTTATTGGTTATTTTGATCGTTTTATTAGCTTGTGTATTTGTTAAAATTTCACCAAAATTAACAGTGTCCATCTCAACAACAAGAACTGGCGCCATTTTCAATTGACTTGGTGTCATCTTAGAAAAATCCTCTTTTACAGACATCTCAATTTGTAATGCAATCTTTCTTTCTAAAGAATCATTTGAATTTATAATCACCACTTCTCTGAATTCTCCAATTTGGTTTTTCAAAGCTGCATCGAAAGTTACAGTGATGGTTCCTTCTTGATCCGGTTTTAATTCCTTACCAAATGAAGTTTGAACGGTGATGTACTTTGGAAGATTTAAAAATTCAATAGGAGATGAAATATTACTAAAGTTTCTGATTAAGAAGTCATATTTTCCTTTTTGAGCATTGGTAGTTGCGATTTTCCCGTTTCTTTCCTTTACTCTGATTTTTCCGTTTCCTTCTTTATATCCCGCTAATTCATAAACTGTTGGAGGTCTTTTTTCAACATTTCCTTTGATAAATAACAAAAGTGGAGCGCCTCCGGTTTTTGCACTGTCAACTGGCTCATTGGTATAAACCTTGATGTTTTTATGAAAACTACCGGGTCTGTTATAAGGATCATAAGTAGCATCAATAAAACCTTTTCCACCGGGAGGTACAGCTGTTCGAGTGTAATTGGCAGCAGTACATCCGCAACCGGGTTGCACTTTAACTAACATAAGGTCTTGATTTCCAATGTTGGTAAATTCAAATCTGCCGGTGACTTTTCCACCCTCTTCTTTGATACTACCAAATTCATAAGTTGTGTTGTCAAATTTAATTTGTGGTTGTGCAAAGACAACAGTCGCAAAGAGAACTAACAAAAAACTTAAATTAAATTTTTTCATAACATTTAAATTTTTGAGTTATTGTAATTGGTTTTTTTAAGGCCGCAAATGTACAATTTTTTTTGAAAAATCCTGAAGCCGAATTCCATTGAAATTTCCCGAGGACATCATCAAAAATACACTGTTTGCATTCCCGATTTCAAAGAGTTTAGACTCCATTAATTTGGAATCGTTTAAAACCAACAAATCTTTTCTTCCAAAAGCATTATAAATCACTTCAGGATCGATAGGGGGCAGTTTCTTATGAGCCACTGCCTCAGGATTATAGAAAACAATAGCGATATCTGCTAAATCCATACTTCCGTGATACTCTTCCAAAAATTGTTGGGTTAAACTGCTGAAAGTGTGCAATTCCATACAGGCAACCAGCTTTCTGTCCGGAAATTGTTCCCTGACAGCTTCAACTGTGGCTTTTAATTTGGAAGGGGAGTGGGCAAAATCTTTAAATACAGAACAGGTTTCCGATTTGGCCATCAGTTCCAATCGACTGCTCGCTCCTTTAAAAGTGGAGATCGCCCGGTAAAACTGCTCTTCAGAAATACCAACTTGCAAACATGCATTTTTAGCTGCATTGATATTACTTAGGTTGTGCTTTCCGAAGATTTCAAGCGGATAAGCACCAAAGTCTGTGTCTAAATAGGTGATTCCGTTTTCGATATGATAAGGATGCACGGAGTAGCCCACTTTTGCAGTATGATGTATCTCTTCGCTCAATTTTTGAAGGGTAGGATCATCTTTGCAGTAGATAAATTTTCCCTGTTCAGGAATCATGTTGGCAAAGATTCTGAATTGATCCACGTAAAAATCAAACGTTGGAAAAACGTTCACATGATCCCAGGCAATGCCGCTTATGATCCCTACATCCGGTTGATAGACATGAAATTTGGGCCTTCTATCGATGGGTGAAGTCAGATATTCATCTCCTTCAATAACCATCACTTTAGCGTTTTCAGAGAGTTTTACCATCACCTCAAAACCTGCCAGTTGAGCCCCAACCATGTAATCACATGCTACTCCCGATGCTTGTAAAACATGGATGATCATGGAGGTAATCGTAGTTTTTCCATGACTTCCCCCTACAACGATGCGCAGTTTATCCTTACTTTGTTCATACAGAAACTCCGGATAGGAATATATTTTGAGTCCTAATTCTTTTGCTTTGATCAGTTCAGGATTATCGATTCGGGCGTGCATTCCGAGGATGATAGCGTCGAGATCATCGTTGATCAGGTCAGGATTCCAGCCGATAGAGGCGGGGAGGAGACCATATTTCTCAAGTCTGGATTTTGCAGGATCAAAAATCTCGTCATCCGAGCCACTGATTTGATATCCTTTTAGATGAAGCGCAATAGCGAGGTTATGCATCGCACTACCGCCAATAGCAATAAAGTGTATTCTCATAATTTGAAGGTTTTGTATGGCAAAAATACAAAATAATGTGCTAATGTGCCAATGTGCTAATTTTGGGTTCAGGGTTTTGGGTATTGGGTTTTGGGTTTTGGGTTTTGGATATTGGGTTTTAGTTATTAGGGTTTAGTTATTAGGTTTTAGTTATTAGGTTTCAGTTATCAGTTTTACCAATATTTACTTTTTACTTCTTACTTTTTACTTCCATTCCCCTTTCCCCTAAACCATTATTCATTATTCATTATTAATTATTAATTATTTTGGGCGTTCCGGCTCGCAGGCTCGCCGTCGCTCTCCGGCCCATACTCCTCGTTTCACAGCCAAGTGGTGCATCGGCCGTGC
>DAONEU010000034.1:0-13291 GCA_035403245.1 Bacteroidales bacterium
AAAATGATTCAAACCATTTTTTCAAATCAACCCAGGATTTTGTACCCACTTTTAAGAACCTAAATCTGAACGAAGCAATGATCTTAGTGAAAGGTTCACGCGGCGTTCATTTGGAAGAAATTTTCAAATAATGTGCTAATATGCTAATGTGCTAATTCGGGCGCAAGGTGTTAGGGGAATTTAATCGTAAAAATTACAAATAACAAATAACAATTAACAAAATGTAATTGTATTTGCATGACTTTAGTCCTTTGTCTTTTGTCCTTTGTCCTAAAGATAAATCTCAAGTACTTTACTTTTCCCATTTGGGACAATATCTAAATCACTTATGGAGGCTGGAATGAGAATCGATTCCCCGGCAAAAATACGTTCATGGTGTTCCTCAGTGAAGAAATGAACTTCTCCTTCAGTGCACATATATACTACGAATGAGTCGATTTTAATAAATGACTTTTGAATCGGTTGTTCAAAGGAGAGCAAATTGATATTAAAGAAATCAGATCTAAAAACAGGGGAAGTTTCGTTATAAAACTCGTCATATTCCACTTTAAAAAGATCATCTTCTTCAAAATTGATTGCCTCCATAGCATCCTCAATATGTAATTCTCTTGGATTTCCTTCATCATCAACACGATTCCAATCAAATATCCGATAAGTAATATCGGAAGATTGTTGAATTTCTGCTAAAAGAACCCCTTTTCCAATGGCGTGAACTGTACCGGCAGGAATAAAATAGAACTCTCCCTTTTGAACCGGAAAAAATTGTAGAAGTTGATCAACGTTTCCATTATCAATACTTTCCTTAAATATTTTGGAATCGATTTTTTCTTTAAACCCAATATATAAACCAGCTCCCGGGTCCGCATCAACAACATACCAAATCTCAGTTTTACCTTGTTGTTCGTATTTTGTATAAGCTAATTCATCATTTGGATGTACCTGAACTGATAAATCATCAGAAGCATCAATAAATTTGAATAAAAGAGGAAATGCTAACCCATAAGTATTGTATACTGAATCACCAACCAATTCTCCCATATAGAGTTCAATCAATTCAGTGAGTTCATTTTCAGATAAAAAGCCATTCTCAACAATAGAGACATCATCTTCAATATCTGAAATTTCCCAACTTTCACCATATTTAATGGAAGGGTTTAATAATTTTTTAAAAACAGTTAAAAATTTTTTACCTCCCCAGATTTTTTCTTTAACTATCGGTTTAAATTTAAGAGGGTATAATGATGTTGCATTCATGAAGTTTCTTTTTATTCGGATAAAGTGCTTGTTGTGTCTTTAGTATAGTATTGTCTGCGTTGAATTTCCTTCACCGGAAACTTTTTATCAGGGTTCCGACCATTGATTTCAGAAACAAAAACCCATTTGCCATTTTCAGCGACAAATCCTTGGTTTAAACTCGATTCAGGTACCATAAAAGCCGGAATATTGGGCATTCCACTCTCAGGGTTTATCAACTCATCAAAGATTATCATGTTGGCTGATTTGGTTTCATAGATCCATTTTTTAGTTTTGGGATCTTTTTTTCCAGAGTTTACTTTGTACTTTTGATTTTCGTATTTTAAGGATAAAGTTGCGTTTTTTGAGTATTTTAAAATAACACGTACAACTTTAGAAGAATATTCTTTAAATACTTTTGCACCAAAAATGACGGGTGAGTTAGAATTGAGATCAAATTGTAAAATTTCAATCACTTTTTCATTTGTGAAAAGATCATTTCCATTCCAGCCCAACAAAGTGTAGTAGGTTGTTTTTTTATCAGTAAGAGGAACTATTTTGTAATAAACTGCTCCATACCATTGATTGATATCTGCAATTTCATATTCAGGATACGATAAAGTATTTTTTCGATCGTAAAGGGGATATAAAATATATTTTTGACGGTTTTGATTGTAAACATGGATAAAACCATAGTTTTCATAGGTAAAATCATCTTTAATTACAAACCAGGTAAAAATTTTAAAAAGATTATCCGGGGAAGTAACGACAGTAAAATTATTTGTTGAATCCCAAACGTAAGTAAATGAATTATCTTGCATGAGAACTGATTCTAAAAGATTCATAAAATCCTCATTTAGAGAGAGTCTTAACTCTTCATTCGGGGTTCTCATAACTTCATCCCGTAGATTTTTTAATGAATCTTCCCAAAAACGAAAATCCTCATCTGACTGTGAAAAAACACTCAGAGAGGAAAATATCGTTAATAAGATTATTAAAATTTTCTTCATCAGGGATTAAAACGCAAAAATAAAAAAAAATATTGCGTTTTGATTAATTCAAATGAAGTTCATCAACCCATTTATGAACAATTTGTTCTTGTCTTTCTTTTGAAGTTAATTCATCACGTAATATTTTTTCAGCAATATCGATAGAAAGTATAGCAATTTCATTTTTGATTTCTGTAATTGCTTTCATTTTTTCATTGTGAATAGTGACTCTGGTTTCAGCCATTCGGGCTTCATGTTCCTTATCTCTCAAAACTCTAGCATCTTCATTCATTTTTTCTACAATTTTGCGAGCATCAACTAAAATACGATCTCTTTCTTCTTTAGCTTCAGCAAGTAAGATTTGATGTTCAGCTTGAAGAGACTTCATATCCTCTTTTACTTTTGCTGCTGCATCAAGTTGTTCTTGAATATAATTTTCACGTTCAGCAATAGCTTTGGTAATAACAGGCCATGCAAATTTAGCTAACAAGAAAAATAAAATTCCGAAGCCAATCAGCATCCAAAAAATTAAACCAAAACTGGGAGTAATTAGTTCCATATATTTGTTATCATTTAAAAAATTATCAAATAAAAGAGGTTAATACCCATCGTAAATAACCTCTTTGATTTTTTGTTTGTTATGCAATTGCAATTAACAAACAAACAACAATAGCAAAAAGAGCAACACCCTCGATGAAAGCTGCTGTTAGAATCATGTTGGTTCTAATGTCAGAAGAAGCTTCAGGTTGGCGAGCTACTGATTCAGTTGCACTTTTACCGATATTTCCAATACCGTATGCTGCTGCTAAAGCTGCAATACTTGCGCCTAACGCTGCACCCAATTTTGCAATACCAATGCTGGAATCTGCTGCTGCTTGTAATAATGTCATTCCTGTCATAATAGTGTTTTTTAAAAGTGAATATAAAGTTTATTATTTTTTTTAATTAATTTTTGTTTCTGTTTGAGGAAGTTCATGGGTTTTGTGGGCTTCATGGCCTTCGTGAGCTTCATGATCTTCTAATGCCATGCCAATATACATGGAAGTTAATAAAGCAAAGAGGTAAGACTGAACAAATGCAACCACTAATTCCAACATTCCCATAAAAAGATAAAATATTAGGGAAAGAGGAGAAACTGCAAACCCAACAATAGGATTCATCGCACCAAAAATAAAGATTAAGCTAATAAATCCAAGTATGATAATGTGTCCTGCAGTTATATTCGCAAAAAGACGAACCATTAATACAAATGGTTTTGTGAAAATTCCCATTGCTTCAACAATCGGCATAATGGGAAGAGGAAATTTTAACCACCATGGAACACCAGGGGTGTTGAAAATATGTTTCCAATAACTTTTACTTCCTGAAAATGAAGTGATTAACAAAGTAAGTAATGCTAATATTCCTGTAACGGCAATATTCCCAGTTACATTTGCACCCCCCGGAAAAATTGGGATCAATCCCATTAGGTTGTTCACTAAAATGAAGAAGAAAAGGGTGAGAATGTAAGGAAGGTACCTTTTATATTTTGCAGTTCCAATAGATGGAATAACGACTTCATCACGAATAAAAACAATCACAACTTCCATTAATGATTGTAACCCTTTTGGTGCCATATTGGGTCTTCTTTTGTAGCTTTTTGTAACTGAAAAAAAGATAATGCAAATTAAAGTTACAGCTAAAAGTAAGGCACAAACATTTTTAGTGATTGAAATATCATAAAATTTTGATTCAGTGATCATCTCCGGATTATGTTCAAAATGTCCGGTAATGGTCTCTTTTAATTTGACAATTTTTCCATTGGTTCCTTTAGTAAACCCAAGAGCATATCCTTGGTAAGCACTTTCCCCATGATGAAATTTCGCCGATGAGAAAACAACCAATTTGCCATTATCAATTAATATTACAGGCAGTGGAATAGAAATGGAATGACCTTTAAATGTTGTGATATGCCATCCATAACTGTCTATAACGTGATCAATAATAAATGATCCCGGTTCGAATTTTTTTGATTCATGAGCTTCAGAACCACTTGCGTAGGTTTGAATGGAAGAAAAAGCGAAAAAAATGAGTAACATTAAGCCGCTGATCTTGGTTAAGAAGTTTTTGTAAATCATTGTATTATAGTAATTTATAAAATTAAATTATCTTAAATTGTCCTTTTTTTTTGAGGGGGCTAATATATGAATAATTTCGGAGATTTTAGCCCGTTTTTTATTATTTTTTTAATCTAATGCAAACGATAAATATCCATAATTCTGAGAATCGGAATGAGCATTTTTGTTCCATTTGATCATTCCATAACACTCCTCTTTTCCGGGAGTATATATTTCTATATCATTAGTTTCTAAAGAATTAAAAAATAATTTTGCAATCTGATTAAGAGTTAGTTTGGTCAACAATTCCGAAATATAGGTCTTAAAATGATGGGTGTAAAAAAATCCGATACCAACGATCTTTTGGTTTTCAGTTACCTCAAAAAATCCTCCTTTTTCATTTACATATTCCTTCTCAACCAATTCATAATGTTTTAAATCCCATTGTAGGGAATTTGGGGTCGAAAATTCTTGATTTCTGAGTTCAAAATATTGATTGGGAGATAGGGGCTTAAGTAATAAATCCTGACCTTTTAGATTCGGAAAATCAGAAAGCAAATAATTTGTTTTTTTTCTATAAAAATAATTCTCGAATCCCTGAGATCTGTAGTAATGAAATAAAGAATCAGAAGCTGGTACTAAACAGAGTCCTACAAAGTTTTGTTCATTACGAATTTGATAAGCATAAGAAAGAATCTCATTCATGAATCCTTTTCCTCTGTATTGAGGCAAAGTACCACATCCGTATATATATGAAATAGGTTTGTTTTCCATTAGTGAATCCAATAAAAATGCAATACTCACAATCTCATTGTTTATTTCATATACAAGAGCATTGTTTTTATATTTGTATTGGAAAAAGCGATCTAAAAATAAATCATTATCCCCAAATACGATTTTCATGATTTGTCGTAATTTGGGGATATCTTTATGATTAGAAAACCTGATTGGCACGGTTTATTTTATTTTTTTAGTTTGATTAGCAACCTCTTCCATCAACTGACGAAGGGTTTCTTCATCTGCTAGGAAGTAGTCTTTTACCAAATTCATTTGATCGTCAAATTCAAAAACGTAAGGGATACCGGTTGGTAAATTTAGGCTTACGATATCGGAATCAGAAATATTTTTTAAATGCTTGATGATACCGCGTAAACTATTTCCATGAGCAGCAACAACAATCTCTTGATATTTCATTAATGAAGGTTTAATATCACTTTCCCAGAAAGGCACAATTCTATTCACAGTATCAATTAGAGCTTCTGTACCGGGTTGAGAACCTTCTTCTGTAAGTTGAGCATATCTTGGATCATTTTTTGGATGACGAGGATCATCTTCTGGAATGGCAGGTGGTCTTACATCATAGCTTCTTCTCCATTGAAGTACTTGTTCAGAACCATATTTCTCTACCATTTCTACTTTATTCAAACCTTGAAGCGTTCCATAATGTTTTTCGTTTAAACGCCATGTTTTTTCAACAGGAATCCACATTAAATCCATCTCTTCCAATACATAGTTTAGCGTTTTTATGGCACGTTTTAAGTAGGAAGTATATGCAAATTTAAAGTTAAATCCGGCTTCCTTTAAGTTTTTACCGGCTTCTTTACCCTCTTTAACACCTCTTTCAGATAGATCCACGTCGGTCCAACCGGTGAATAAATTTTCTAAATTCCAAGTGCTTTGACCATGACGGATTAAGACTAATTTGTACATAAAATATTGTTTATAAGTTAATTATAGTTTGTTGTTTTTATCAGGGAAACAAATAACAGGTTTATATTTTTTGGCTTCTTCCATTTCCATGGAGCAGTAAGAGATCACTAGAACGGTATCTCCAACCACAGCCAATCTGGCACATGGTCCATTCAAACAAATAACTCCTGATCCTCTTTCCCCTTTGATTACATACGTTTCAAAACGCTCACCGTTATTCACATTTACGACTTGAACTTTTTCATTTTCAATCAAATGAGCAGCATCCATCAGATCTTCGTCGATGGTAATGCTGCCAACATAGTATAAATCGGCTTGAGTTACAACTACTTGGTGGATTTTTGATTTTAAAATTTCAATTATCATTTTGTTTCATTTTATTGGTATCTAATATTGTCGATAAGTCGGACATCACTAACATAAAATGCAATACAACCTACAACCCCTTGATCTGGACTAAAGGTATCTATTTCTTGAAGTGTGATATCGTCAACGATTTGGAAATATTCCAATTTTATTTCCGGAATTTTATTTATTTCAGTCTTAACAAAGCTTACAACAGAATTGATAGGTTCTTTTGAAAGAGTAAGAGATTTAGTAAGAATTTTATAAACATGACTTGCCATTTCTCTCTCTTGTTCTGATAATCTTTGATTTCTTGAGCTCCTGGCAAGACCATTCTCCTCTCTAATGATTGGACATGGGACTATTGTGATATCCAATTGGCATTGCCTTACTAATTCTTTGATGATAGCTAATTGTTGAAAATCTTTTTCTCCAAAGTATGCTTTATCAGGATTGATATAATCAAATAATCTTTTAACGATGATCGCAACTCCATTAAAATGGCCTGGTCTGGAACTACCTTCCATCACTTCTTCTAACGCTCCAAAATGGAATTTTTCATTAGGAGGTGTTGGGTAAATTTCACTGGCAACAGGAGCAAATACGATGTCAGCATAATCTTTGATTAATTCAAGGTCTGCCTCCAAAGTTCTTGGATATTTGGAAAGATCATCCTGGTTGTTAAATTGAGTTGGATTTACGAAAATAGAAACAACAACAACTTGACATTCAATTTTAGCACGTTCTATCAAAGATAGATGGCCAGAATGTAAGGCGCCCATTGTTGGAACCAATCCTATCGATTTCCCGTTACTTTTAATGCGAAACAGGACCTCTTTCAACTTCTCAATATTTTCAATTAAAACCATACAGGTGAGAAAGTTAGTTAATTGTTTAGTGTTAAAAAATTGTTACAAAAAAAAGTTTGCAAATATACATCAAAAAGGAATACCATTTTCTCAAATAATCATAAAAAAGGGGCTCTGTAATGAAGCCCCCTTTTTTATGTAATTCCTCAAAGAATCTTAGAATTATTTTTCAGGAGTATCTGTTACGTTACGAGTAGAAGCTACCATCACAACAATTTGAGATTTATTATCCATAACGGTTAAATTGTTTAATTTGATGTCACCAACTTTAATAACATCGTTGATGTCTAATGGAGTAATATCAACCTCAATTTTTTCAGGAATATCTTGTAATAGACCTTTAACTTTTAATTTTCTAACTTTTTTGATCAATTTTCCACCACGAAGTACACCAGGAGATGTTCCAACGATGGTAATAGGAATACCGATTACAATATTCTTACCCGGAACGATTTCTAAGAAATCCACATGTAATAAAGCATCAGTAATGGGATGCCATTGTGTATCTTGAATAATAGTGGTGTATTTTTTACCTTCAATTTCCAATTCAGCATATTTAACCTCAGGTGTAAAAATAATATCTTTAAATTGTTTTTCATCAACAACAAAAGTAAATTGTTCTGTACCACCGTACATTACACATGGAACTAAACCTTGACTTCTTTGTGCTTTTGCATCTTTTTTCCCTACGTTCCCTCTTAGAGAACCGCTCATAGATACTGATTTCATTTTTTTTAATTTTTAAGTGAATACTATTTGCTTTCAAAAAGCCTGCAAAATTACAAAAAAAAACAATACATTTTGAAAAATTTAGTGTTTCAATTTATAAATAGTCAAATAATAATTTGATAATGTGAATTTTATATCATTTTATAAAGAGTTGAAATTCAAATTTAATCGCTTGCTTATCAGTAAGATATAAAACATTCTAAATATTTATATTGATAAAACAAATTTAATATCAAACTTTTTATCATTTTCAAGCAGTTCAAATGCGGTTCATCCAAAAAAAATTATTATTTTTGCGCCCTCAAAAATCGTAACTTTAAAAAAATATTTAATATGGCAGCAATTGGCGCAATACGCAAACATGGAGTACTTTTAATGGTTATTATCGGTTTCGCATTATTAGCATTCTTATTAGGAGACTTTGATAAATTGTCTACAGTCCTCTCCGATAAGAATACAATGTTAAAAATCGATGGTAAAAAAGTAGATCAAGAATACAGAGAAGAATTTGAACAAAATTTAGCCTTATGGAAAATTTTCTATAATATCTCTACTCTAGAAGAAGCTCAAAATTATCAAGTACATGAGTTAACTTACAACCAAATAGTTGAAGATAAAATGTTGGATAAACAATTGGACAAGTTAGGTGTTACTTTTTCACAAGAAATGATCGATGAGATCACTTCTGAAATGGTTGCTAGTTTGAAAACTCAAAACCCAAACCAATTATTGTCTAAACTTGTCGAGTTTTTAGCTCAAAATGGAAATGTGGAACAAGCAATTGCTATCATTACAAACATTGAAGATTATAAAGATCAAGAACAAGCTAGAGAAGTTTACTATGCTTATAAAGCAATTCAACGCTTTGCAGTAACTGACAAAAAGAGAATGGTTTACTATTCTTTAGTTCAAGGTAGTGTTAATTTTTCTGACAACTTAAATAAACAAATTGCTGAATCTAGTAAAACGGCTTTAGCAAAATTCATCACTTTGAATCCTACTACTCCTGCTTTTAAAAATATTAAAGCAGCTGTTACAGAAAAAGAGATGAAAGAGTTTTTTAATAAAAATAAAAAAAGATTTGAAATTAAATTAGACTCTAGAGATATTGACGTAGCCCTATTTAATGTTGTACCTTCTGCAAACGATTTAAGGACAATTGAGGATACTGTAAGAGCTAAATTTAATCGTTTAACTTTAACTACCTCATTAGAAGATTACAATATCATGGAAATGGAAGGTGTTGTAGATAGTTCTTATTATAAAAAAGCTGATTTAACTATTGATACTATCTCTAAAATGTTATTCGACAGACCAGTTGGGTCTTTTATTGAACCATTTAACTATCAAGGTGCTGTTTGGTATTATGGAAAATCTTTCGGTAGTAGAGTGAGACCAGATTCAGTTCAAGTAGCTTTCTTAGTGATTGATTTTAAATCAACCGATAATCCAAACGGAACAAGAACTAAAGAACAAGCCAAAACCATTGCTGATAGTTTGGGAAAAGTATTAAAATCAGGTTCAAATTCTATCTTCAAATTGACCCCTTCTTATCTTGGCGGTCGTCAAGCAAATGATACAACTTTATGGGTAGCTGACAGAACAACTTTACCAACTCTTTACGATTCATTCTTATCAACTGCTAATGGTGGGTATTATGTTCAAGATGCACCAACTGCTTATGTTATTTATCAAGTTTTAGGAAGAACAGCGCCAGTTGAAAAACGTCAATTTGTTCTTTACTCTAAAGAGATTAAACCATCAGACGCAACTATTAAAAGTTTTAAAAATAAAGCAAATGACTTAAGAGCATCTGCTTCAACAGCGGATCAATTAGTAGAAGAAGCTAATAAAAGAGGTATTCAAATTGTACAAGGTAAAGATATCACAGGTATGATGGCTTCAATTAATCAAGTAAACAATATTAGAGAAGCAATCAGTTGGGCATTTATGCCAAATACAGAAGTAAACAATGTTTCTGATGTTTTCAACTTTGACAATAAAATGTTCTTTGTTGCCTCAGTAAGAACAATCAAAGAAAAAGGAACTCCTGATTTTGAAATGGTAAAAGATGCCATTGAAACTCAACTGGTTCAAGAAAAGAAAATTCAAATGATCCAAAAATCTGTAAACGATCAACTTTCTAAAGGTATTACACTTGAACAAATTGCTCAAAATTACCAAACTACTGTTTCTGACAGTGCTATGTTAGCTTTTACCGGAGAACAATACCAAAATCGTGGAATTGAAAATAGTGCTATTGGTAAAATATTCAATATCACTCCTGGTAAACCTGAAACAGTTGCAGGAACTCAATTTGTGTATGTAGTTCAGTTGTACAATATCAATAATCCTTCAAAACCATCAGATAAATTTCAAATTGAAAACATGACTTTAAGAAATTTGGTTTTAGGAAGAGAACGTACTGAAGCTACTTTAATTGATGGTCTTAAAAATCAAATATCTATTTTCGATCAACGTTTCTTATTCTACGCTAAATAAGAATCCTGTAATAGAAATTTATTATAATTTCATCAGCATAGATTTAACTTTTATTAAAGTTTAAAGTCTATGCTGATGTTGTTTTTTACCAAAATACATTTTTATGAATAAAAGAATTACTCACATCGTCTTGTTTATCTTAATCTCTTTAATTTCAATAAGTTTAATGGCTCAACCTGAAAATGGACAAAGACCTGGAGGTGGATCCGGTTATGGTGGTGGACAAATGGGTGACCTTGGTGATCTTGGAGTTGTTATGGGGATGATTGTTTCATCTGAAAAAGAACCTATGCAATATGCTACCGTTTATGTTTTAAATCCAAAAGATTCTACTGTAGTAACCGGTGGTCTCACTGACGACAAAGGATTTATTCTGATCAAAGATATTAAATGGGGGACCTATATCCTTGAAATCTCCGCTATGGGGTATCAAAAACATTATACAAACCCTTTTACCCTATCATCAACAACTAAAAGATACAACTTAAAACAGTTTGTTTTAACCAAAAAAGCAAATAGAATCGGAGAAGTGGAAGTGACCGCTAAAAAAGAGATGCTACAACAAAACTTAGATAAGAAGATATATAATGTTGAAAACAACGTGATTGCAGATGGAGCTTCAGCTGTCGAAGTTCTTACTGAAATCCCTTCTGTAGATGTTGACTTGGACGGTAATGTTAGTTTAAGAGGTAGTACCAATGTTCGTATACTAATTGACGGAAGACCAACCGACCTTACATTAGATCAAATTCCAGCCTCTCAAATTCAAAGTATTGAAGTGATTACCAATCCTTCTGCCCGTTTTGAACCAGATGGAATGAGCGGTATTATCAATGTCGTTCTTAAAAAGAACAAATCTGCCGGAATGAATGGTTTAGTGAGCCTTGGTAGTGCCGTCAATGTATTTCAAAATAAAGTATATTTTGAAACGTACAATGCGAATGCAAACTTTAATTATCATATCGGCAAAATTAATTTTTATTTGAATTATAGTTATGGTAGAAACGGATTCCATGGAGCGGGTACAATGGATAGAACTTCCTGGTTTAATGCTGATACCAGCTATTTATTTAAAGAAGAGTTTAGTAATTCACTATCTAATCGCCATAACTTAAAAACATCTCTTGACTATCAAATCAATGACTTTAATTTATTGTCTTTTGGTTTTGGATTCAATAAAAATCAATTTGGAGATACAAATATGGTTAATTATGAAAATTATAACTATATGATGGGCGAACAACTTCCTATTAACTTATATAATCAAAATGGAAGTAGTGGCAGAAACGGAACTAATTATAATGCGAATATTAGTTATAAATACACTTCAGGTAAAGTAAAAGGAAGAGAATTTTCATCTGATTTATTTTATACCCAAATGGGTGGAATCTATAATTCAGATTATCTTCAAGTTTATGATTATCCATTATTACAACCTAATTATTATCAGTTAACCAATACTTCTACACTAAACAGAACAAGTACTGCACAATTAGATTATGTTACTCCAATTGGCAATGGTGGAAGGATTGAAACCGGTTACAAATTCTCATTCAGAACTATTGGTCAGGATTATGCTTTGTTTTACGGAACAGATGAAACCAATACCATAGAAGATATTACTCAAAGCAACAATTTTGAATATAGAGAATATATCAATGCTGCCTATTTTATCTATTCTAATACCTTCTTCAAAAAATTTAAAGTTCAATTAGGATTACGTGGAGAAGCTGCCAACACTTATTCAGATTTAAAATCTGCTGATACAACTTACCAAAAACCATACTATAACTTATTTCCAACCGTTCATGTTCGCTACGAATTAAATGATAAAAATCAGTTTCAATTGAGCTACTCCAGAAGAGTAACCCGACCAAGTTTCTGGGATTTGAACCCATTTGTGGATGTTTCCGATAAACAAAATATTAGAATGGGTAATCCAAATTTAGCTCCTGAGTTAGCTGACAATATTGAATTAGGATATACCACCTACATCAAAAGTGCTACTTTAAATTTCACAGCGTTTTATAGAATCAGATCCAATCTGATTACTAGATATACTCAAATGCTACAAGCTAATGTACAGAATGGATATATATATTACGAATTGATGGATGGTCAAATTTTCTCTACACCTGTTGTTTCAGGCTATGATACCCTATCAACATTCCCATATACTTTAACATCCAGTCAAAATATCAGCAGTAGTCAAAACTTTGGATTAGAATTGGTTTATTCTCAAAGATTGATGGCTTTTTGGAGGTTAAACGTTTCAGGAGATTTTTATAGAGTATTGATTAATAGTGATGATTTAATTGATCCAAATTTATCCGAAGATTGGGCTTATGGAGTACGCGTAAATCAAACCTTTAATTTACCTAAAGATTGGGATATTCAGTTGAACTTCAGATTCCGCTCTAAATCATTGACTACCGGAAGTATGGGTGGTTTCCACGGTGGTGGTGTTGGTCAAGGTCGTAGAAATGAATCCTATTCCTTAAACTTAGGTGTTAAAAAAGGTTTCATGAAGAACAATCTAACTGTTAGTTTAAATATTCGTGACCTAATCTATAACCCGGACAACATCATTTTAACTTATGCCTATTTTCCAACCAGTGGTTACAATGCAACCAGTGTTCGTTGGAGAAGCCAATTCCAGGCAAACCTAACCGTTTCTTACAAGTTCAATAACTATAAAGAACGCCGCGATAAGCAAAGAGATATGGATTCTATTGAACCATCGATGGAATAAAGTTCGACGTTCAACGTTCGATGTTAAAAGTTGAACCTCTAACTTCGAACCTCGAACGTCGAACTT
>DAONEU010000034.1:13391-16683 GCA_035403245.1 Bacteroidales bacterium
AACTTCGAACCTCGAACGTCGAACTTTTAACGTCGAACGTTTAACTTTTTAACGTCGAACGTTTTACTTCAACTCAATCAGCGTGATCTCGGGATGAAGTCCAATTCTTGATGGAAATCCAATCGAAGCTAATCCTACGTTTACATATAGATTTCTAATCTGCTCTTTTGGATCTTGATACAAACCACCCCAATATTTGTAGATTAATCTCCCCGGAGACCAACGATGTTTCTCACTCATATACCCAACTTGCATTCCGTGAGTATGCCCGCTAACAGTCAAAAAAGCAGGTAAATGACGAACTTTTAGGGAGTCCCATACATCAGGTGAATGACTGATAAGGAGTACAAAATCATCAGGTTTAATATTTTCATAAGTTTTTTCAATATTTCCTTGATTGATAAACATCTTAGTAGGGGAGTAGAACTCTATTCCGGCAATCACAAATGAGTTTCCTGAAGAATCAACAGTTATCCTTTCATTAGAATTTCGTAACACACGCCATCCTAATTGTTCCTGAAGTGAAACCAACCTTAAAACATCATTATTTTGTTCTTCCTCATTTTCATATCGGGCATAAGTAGCATAATCATGATTTCCTAATACAGAATAGATCCCTTTGTTTGCCTTTAATCCTTTTAAAATGGTCATATACGGATCCATTTCATGGGAACTGAATTGAACCATGTCTCCACCAAAAAAGATGTAGTCAGGATTCAATTGATTTACTTGATTTACAATATCATGCACCGGGTTAGATGATCTCCAGGTGGCTAAATGCATATCAGAAATAAAAACAATTTTTGTCGGATTATTCTGAAAAATCTCATTTTTAGTATCCAAAGAGATTTTACGAGTAACAAACTCTTCAGCCACATAAATCATACCGTAACCCATTAAAATCAATCCGATTAGATATAGATAGAATGCAGATTGTAACATAACGTTTCTCCACTTTCTAACTTTCTCATAGAACTTTTTCTTCTCCCTTTTTAATATTTTGATGATAAAACTGATGATATCAAAAGGTATTAATAAGCAAAAAAGAACAAATTTGATAATGTACTGAATCACACTACTACCCATGATAGTCAAATAGAAAGTAGTATTAATTCCATGGACACTATTTTTAGCCAGTGATAATGCAGCCAATGCCACCATAACCGCCGGCATCCAATATAAAATGGTTAGAACCCATTCACTGATTATTCTCCATTTACTTTTCTCTTTGCATTTTCTAAACCATTGAAATGTATTTACGATAGTAATCCATAAATAGATTTCAGCAAAGAACCAAATCGCAAATACAAAAATTCTTTTTTGCACTGCCGGAATTTGAAAATGTAAGATTAAAAATAATCCTATGATTAATACGATGAACCCGATCGAATAAATCAGTGTTCTTTTTGTTTTTTGATTCATAATAAATGGGATGTTTATTTGTCTATCTCTTGGCGGCAATAATAATTGTAATATCCACCTTGTAATTGCATCAATTGCTGATGGTTTCCAGATTCTGTGATCTTTCCACCATCCAAAAACAGAATTCGGTCCACATTTTTGATGGTAGATAATCTATGCGCAACTATAATCGCGGTTCTTCCTGTGAGAAGGGTGTTGATGGCTTGTTGAACAATTTTTTCAGATTCATTATCTAATGCGGATGTTGCTTCATCTAAAATCAAAACCTGAGGATCCGCTAGTATAGCCCTTGCAATACTCAATCGTTGTCTTTGTCCACCGGAAAGTTTTAGTCCGCGATCACCAATAATCGTGTCGTATTGCTGCTCCATTTCCATGATAAATTCGTGTGCATTCGCGATTTTGGCCGCTTCAATCACTTGTTCTTTGGTAACATTCGTTTTGCCAAATGCAATATTGTTGAAAACTGTATCATGAAACAATGTAACATCTTGATTCACAATACCGAACAAAGATCTGAGTTGGTCTATTTTATATTTTTTAATATCAATCTGATCAATTAATATGGAACCAAATTCTACTTCATAAAAACGAGGAAGTAAATCAACTAATGTAGATTTACCTGATCCGGATGCGCCAACCAATGCGATAGTTTCCCCTTTGTGAAGAGTTAAATTGATCCCTTTTAAAACAGTGCACTCGGAAGCAGAATCTCTCTTGGCGTAATCAAAATAGATTTCTTTAAATTCTATCAGGTTTTTGATTTTTTGAATGGATATAGGATTTGAATCTTCCACAATCACTTCATCAGCATCTAATACTTCATAAATTCTCTTTGCAGATGGTAACCCCTTTCTAATAGTATAAAAAACAGTTACAATCTGCTTTGCCGGAGGAATAATCCGTGCAAATACCAACACAAACATTACAAAAAGCGTTCCGTTAAATGAAGTGTCTTTAAACAACAAAGATCCACCAATCATCAGTACAATCATCATGGTGATTATACTTAGTGTTTCGATCATTGGGCCCCCTAACTCATTAACCCGGAATATCTTTTTGTTGATTTGATAATGTGTTTTACTCTCTTGTTGGAATTTTTTATTTGCATGTTCAATGGCATTGTACCCTTTGATTATCCTTAAACCACCTATCGTCTCATCAAAAAGAGAACTTAATTTTCCTAAAACTTGTTGCGCTTTGGTAGAGTTTCTTTGGATACTTTTTCCTATCAAGGTGATCAGATATCCTGAAACTGGGAGTAAAACTAATGAAATGAGTGTTAATTCGTAACTTACTTTAAATAAAGCAACTACATAGGCAATGATCAAAAATGGATCTCTACAAAAGGTTTGCGTAGATGAAATAATTGACCACTCTACCTCTTGAACATCCGATCCAATCCGATTCATGATATCCCCTTTTTTGTGCCCTGAATAAAAGGATAAAGGAAGTTTGATTAACTGATGATAAATATCTCGTCTGATTGCATTTAAAACCCCTGCACGTATTGGGGCTAAGAAAAATTGACCTAAATACCGGAAAGCATTGGAGAAAAAAGTCAGAACGATCATCGTCAGTGCAATATATATCAAAGCTGCATCTGTTCCATTCTTTTCAATGATCACCCCCATGTAATAATAAAAAGTATCGATGATAGAAGATACTGAAAATGAAAACGCTGGTTTTGTAACAATCGATTCCACTTGTCCAAAAAGAACAGATAAAAATGGAGCTACCAGTGATAATGAAAAGATGGAAAATATTGAATATAAGAGATTAAAGAGAATGATAAGAAAAATATTTCTCTTAAATGGAAAAATATATCTGATAAGTCGTAGAAAAAGTTTCATTCTTTTAGTTCAATATG
>DAONEU010000035.1:0-16404 GCA_035403245.1 Bacteroidales bacterium
GCTGAAACCGCTAACTTAGCCAAATCTGAATTCTTGGCTAATATGAGCCATGAGATCCGAACACCAATTAATGCGATTTTAGGATTTAGCGAAGCTCTACAATTAAAATTAAAAGATTCGGAAGAAAAAAACATGGTTGAATATATCTTAAATAGCGGAAACTTGCTGATGGGATTATTAAATGATATTTTAGATCTTTCAAAAATTGAATCGGGACAACTGGAAATGGTCGCTAAACCTGTTGACTTAAAAACTATTTTTAACGAAACTATTGAATTGTTTGGAGGCTCATCAAAAGATAAAAGTATTCCAATAACCATCCATACTCCTAATGATTTTCCAAAAGAGATCTTTATAGATGAAATTAGAATTAAACAGGTCATTTTTAATCTTATTGGCAACGCAGTTAAATTTACACATTCAGGTGACATTAAAATCATTTCCTCATTTAAAAAAAATGATAAAAACTTTGGAACACTGATCATTAGTGTCGCAGATACCGGAATTGGCATAGAAAAGGAACAACAACAAAAAATCTTTGAAGCTTTTAAACAGTTTAACTCTGATCCAATGAGAATTAATAAAGGGGTTGGCCTTGGTTTGTCTATCTCTAAACGTCTCATTGAGAAAATGAAAGGGGAAATATCTGTTGAAAGTACTATTGGAGTAGGATCAACATTTACAATCACAGTCCCTGATTTACAATTTAGTGATAATCAAAAAATTGAACCGATTGTAAGCTCTGATCCCAAAGTTAAAAAAGAGATCTTCTTCAACAAAGGAACCGTTTTGGTGGCTGATGATGTATTCTTAAACACAGAATTGGTTAGAAAATTGCTTATGCCCATTGGAATTGAAGTTTATACGGCCGATTGTGGTGACCTAGCAATCCAAATGCTTGAAACGATAACTCCTGATCTCATTTTATTGGATATGAGAATGCCCGGATTATCAGGATATGAAGTGGCAAAAATTATTAAAAGTAATCCCAAAACTAACCATATCCCCGTTATTGCATTCACAGCTTCTGTTTTCAGTAGTGATAAGATCATGCAATCTGGTGATTTTGAAGGTTATTTATTTAAACCTGTAAAAAGAGTTGAATTAATCAATCTCCTAAGTAAATTCATACCTGAAACTCTTACCTCTTCTACCTCTCAAAATCTAGAAGAACCAAATGTTACCATGCCATCTCAACATGAAGAAGTGATTAATATTCCTGTTCAAAATCACATTTCTTTTGATTTGATTCGTGAAGAATTAATGGAAGAATGGGAAGAGATTCATAAAGCTTTTGTCATTTTTAAAATTGAAAGTTTTGCTAAGAAATTAAATACAATTGGAATAACCTATAAATTCAATCAACTTTATGACTATTCCGAATCACTGCTTGAAAATATTGACCATTTTGATTTTGATAAAATTAAGGAACAAATCTCCCGTTTTCCTGAAGTATTAAATGATATACAAAACTCACTGAATAATAAAAAATAATTTTTCTATCCTATGAAAGAGACCCCAAATATATTAGTTGTTGATGACAATCAAATTAATCTACAAGTAGTTACGAACTATTTAAAAGAATGTAACTACAATGTTGCTCTTGCCCTGGATGGTAAAGCAGCCTTAAAAATTTTGGAATCCACTGTAATTGATCTCATATTAATGGATATCATGATGCCTGAATTGGATGGTATTGAAACAACCAAGATGATCATGCAAAATGATAAACTAAATGAAATTCCAATTATTTTTCTGACTGCTAAAACTCAACCTCAAGATATTGTCAAAGGATTTGAAGTTGGTGGTGTAGACTATATTACCAAACCATTCAATGGAGAAGAACTCAAAATGAGAGTTAAAAATCACTTAGACTTAGCCGATGCAAAAAAGACAATATTAGAATTTCAAAAAACAAGAGACAGATTGTATTCTATTCTTGCACATGATATTAGATCTCCATTAGCCTCAATATCTATGTTATTAGATGGGATTACTGAAAAGTATATTGATACATCCGGACCCAATTTTGACAAATTAATACGAGAAATCAGTATCAATACTAAAGATACTTTGATCCTTATTCAAAACATCTTGGAATGGACTAAAGCCCAAAGTAATGCCATTAACGTTACACCTGAAAATATTAACGTTCATGAGTTGATTGAAAAAGAAGTTCATAATTTATCTTTAAATATGCAAGAAAAACATATTCTGTTTTCAAAACTGTTACCTGAAAACCTGTTTGTTTTTGCAGATGAGATTACTGTGAGTAATATTATTAGAAATATTATTTCTAATGCCATCAAATTCACTCCAAATTTCGGGAAGATTGAGATCACTTATAAAGAAGCGTTAAGTTATATTGATATCATTTTTAAGGATAACGGGGTGGGAATGTCTCCTTATATTATTGAAAAAATATTTACAAAGGATGAGCATTTCACTTCAAAAGGAACCAATAACGAAAAAGGCACCGGTTTAGGTCTGTATATGGTTAAAGATTTTGTAAAATTAAATAAAGGTAAAATTAAGATTGAGAGTGAATTGGAAAAAGGAACCACATTTACGATTTCTTTACCCAAACCTATTCTATCATAAATCTTGGATTTTTTGTTCCCAATTCCATGCGGAAGACACCATATCTTCTAGAGATAAACGAGCTTTCCATCCCAATTTTTGATTGGCTAATGTGGTATCCGCCCAGATTTGCTCAATATCTCCATCCCTTCGTGGAACAAACTTATAGTTTACGTTTTGATGTGAAACTTTTTCAAATGCATGAATCACATCCAATACGGAATACCCTTTTCCAGTACCTAAATTGAAAACCTCAATTTGAGTTTCAATTTTTTCCTGTAATAATCTTTCCAGTGCGATAATGTGAGCTTTTGCAATATCTGTAACGTGAATATAATCTCTAATACAGGTTCCATCCGGAGTTTGGTAATCATTTCCAAAGACATTCAAAACTTCCCTTTTACCTATTGCCGTTTGGGTAATAAAAGGGATTAAGTTATTGGGAACTCCAATAGGCAACTCCCCTATCAATCCGGATTCATGAGCGCCAATAGGATTAAAATACCTCAATATAACACTTTGTAAGGTAGTAACATCAGATTGAAATTGAATGATTTGTTCTGAAATCTGCTTAGTGTTTCCATAAGGTGAAAGTGGTGGAAGTATCGGTGAGATTTCATTTACCGGTAAAACATCCGGTTGTCCATATACCGTACAAGATGATGAAAAAACAAAACATTTGCATTGATATTCATTCATCACTTGCAATAAGTTTAATAGTCCATTAATATTATTTTGATAATATAAAAGTGGTTTCTTTACAGATTCTCCTACAGCTTTTAAGGCTGCAAAATGGATTACTCCTTTAATATCCGGATTTTCCTGAAAAATCTTTTTCGTTTGATCCAATTGAGTTAAGTCTGCATTATAAAACTGTGGTCTGACTCCGGTTATTTGTTGAATACGATCAACAATCCATTCAAAAGAATTGGAAAGATTATCGGCAATAACCACTTCAAACCCTTGTTGAATAAGTTCTACTGCTGTATGTGATCCAATATATCCGGTACCACCTGTTACTAAGATTTTTGTTTTCATACCACTTTTAATGTAAAAAAGAGCAGAAAAGAATTTCTGCTCTTTAGAAGATCATATAATGAAGGTCTTTATTATTTTTTCATTGATTCAGGATACATGTCAATTCTTACAGTATGTTTTAAATTCACATATTTTTTCATGAATTTAATAATATCTTCATTTGTCACTTTATTAACAGATTCATCGTAATTATTGATCGTATTTAGTAAATCATCATTGAACGTTCTGTTTGAAATATAACTTAACCAGAAGTTATTTTTTTCTTTATTAGTTTGACGTTCTTTGATCATTTGTTGTTTAACTTTTTCTAAAGTTTCTTTCTTTGGACCATTCTTTTGGAAGTTTTTCAAGATATCCATAACAGCAGTTGCTAATGTATCAGTATTTGTAGGACTACAACCAAACATTACAAAAGTCATATATTCAGCTTTTGGGTATTTGGAAGCTTGCATTTGAAGCATTGGAGAATATACACCGCTCATTTGCTCTCTAATCACTTCAATCAATTCAATTTGAAGAGCTTCAGAAATTTGATTAACAATCATGTTGTTTTCATTAGTATAAGGGATTGGTTCAGAAAGAGCTATCCCTACAAAACTTTGTTGTTCTGTACCAGAATATACATTTTGTCTAACAGATTTTTTAGGGAATCCTTTATCAACACCTGCTTTAAAGTTTTCAGCTTGTGTTGTAGTTTTAAGTGAACCTAAGTATAGTTCCAAATATTTAATCATAGTAGCTTCATCAAAATTACCTACGAAAGTGAATGTAAAATCTGCAGGATTTGCAAATCTTTCTTTATATATTTGGAATGCTCTTTCATAATTAGCTTTTTTAACAAAATCTTCAGTCATGTTTAAAACTGATGCTTGATAAGGATCATTTTGAGTCATCACGCCTAGTAATTCTCCAATAAAATGATACATTGGCATAGCTTTGATCGTTTTCATTTGTTCTAATGTTTCATTGATTACTAGATCACGAACGGTTGGATCAAATCTTGGATTAGTGAAGAAAGCATTCAAATATTGGAAGAAAAATTCTAGGTCTTTAGGAGTTGAAGATCCATCCAAACCTTCACTTTCAAATCCAATATTAGGTGTTAAACCCACTTTTTTACCTTTCATTTTCTTTTCTAATGAACTATAATTCAATTCACCAATACCTGCTCTGTCAATAAATTGAGTAGTAAAGTGCAATGTAGGAAGATCAGATTCAGGATATAAACTCATACCACCTTTACTTTTTGCGGTAAATAGAATCTCGTCATTTTTGTAGTTTGTTTTCTTCAAAATTACTTTAATACCATTAGAAAGGGTGATTTGTTTTGCACCAACTTCTGTTAGTTCAACTGTATTGGTAACTTTTCCGGGAACTAAAGCAGCTACATTCACTAATTCTTGTTCTTTGTAAGTATCGACATATGCTTCAACATTGTTTAGAGATGGATCATTAATAATCTCTAAAATTTTTGTTTCAGTTGGTATAATTAAGCCCTCTTTTTGAGGAGCTAATACAACCGCAACCATGTTTTCTTTAGTAACCCATTGTTTTGCTAATTCATTTACATCTTCTAAAGTAATTTCAAGTAAATATTTTTTAGCAAAAGTAAATTCTCTCTTAGCACCAGGGATAGGAGCTTGTCTTAAGAAGTTTTCAACATATTCTACTGCAAATCTGGCAGATTCAGTTTTATCCGCTTCATTAGCAGATACTTCATAATTATTTAACAACTCTTCTTTAGCTCTTTTTAATTCAGTTTCCAAAAATCCAAATTTTAAAACTCTATTGTTTTCTTTTAAAATTGCCATTAAAGCATTTTCGATTTGTCCCTCTTTAGCAGATACCGAACTTGAATAAGCATCACATTGTCCGATGAAATTTTCATATCCTGCTGAAGCATCAATAAATGGAACCTTTGGATCTTGTTGTAATTCAGAAATACGAGATTGTAACATCATATTGTATAATTGGTGTGTCATTTGTTTTTTGAAATCACCAATTGTTTTCATTGCAAAATAATTGTATTTGTTAAATACCATCACTTGGGAACCACCAGCTTCAGGATCTGTACAAACTACAGCCATAGGTGTTGGATTACCAGGAATTGGATACATAATCTTAGGTTGACTGTTTGTTCTTGCAGGAATTGAACTAAATTTTTCTTTAATCATAGCCTCAACTTGATCAACATTGATGTCACCTACTATAATAATAGCTTGTAAATCAGGACGATACCATTCTTTATAAAAATCTTTTATTGTTTGATATTTGAATGTTTCTAAGTTTTCTAATGTACCGATTGGTAAACGGTCAGCGTAACGAGATCCGTTAAAAGCAACAGGGAACCATTTTTTTCTCATTCTGTCTTGTGCTCCTAGTCCATTTCTGTACTCTTCAATAATGATGCCTCTTTCTTTATCAATCTCTTTATCATCTAAGATTAAACCATTAGCCCATCCTTTTAATATATTTAAACCAAATTCTAAATTTTTAGGATCTTCAACCGGCATGGTAATTTCATAAACTGTTTCATCGAATGAAGTATACGCATTGATGCCACCACCAAATGAAACACCTAATTTTTGTAATTCACTAATCATTGTGTTTCCAGGATATCCTTCAATTCCATTAAAAGCCATGTGTTCACAGAAGTGAGCTAATCCAACTTGTGCTTCGGTTTCTTGCATAGATCCTGCATTAACAGCTAATCTGAACTCAACTCTTTTTTCAGGTTTTTTGTTCGCACGAATGTAATAGGTTAAACCATTAGATAACTTTCCAATTCTTACATTGGGATCATTTTTAATAGGATCAGACATTTGCTGTCCCATAAGAGCTGTGCCCATTGTCATCAGAGCTACAACCAAGAATAATAAGATTTTTTTCATTGTTTTATTGATTTTTGTTAATTGTTTCGTTTTATTATGGCTTATTAGTAACCGTTTTAGAATTTCGTTACACTAGGGATTGATCATTTTCATGTAATATTCAATCTCATTTTTCAATAGATCCTTTTTAATCACCCTTTTATCCTTGTCTACTAAAATCAACATCGGTATCGTTCTTGTGTCAAAAAGATGATCTTTCTCAATTGATAAATCATAATTCCAACTATGAATATAAGCTGGATTTGCACTTTTTAGCAAATAGTTTCGCCAGATTTGTTCATTTGATTCAAAATAGACGGTTAATACAGTCAATTTTTTATCAGCAATAGCTTTTTTTAAAAAATCCATAGACTCCATTTTCTGCCTTAACTCAATACAAGAGGGACAATCCGGATTTTGAAAATATATTAACAAATATTCTGCACTAATTTTATATAAACTGGTTGAATCACCATTGTTTAGCAAAATATTAAAATCAGGAATAAGCGATCCCTTTAGATTTTTATTGATGACACTTAGTTCATATTCATATCTGGCTTTTCTTTCCGGACTCAATTGCGGATATTGTAAAGCATTTTTAAGCATCTCAATATAAAGGGTTTCATCTCTGTAAGGAGAAGTTAGAGATCCAAAAAATATTTCTAAATAATCAAAAAATTGGTAGTATTGCGCTTTTGAAACTTTACTCTTATCTAAATCTTTGATTACTATTGGATTTGCAACCTCTGGAGCTAATTCCAGAATAACTTGGGCATAAAATTTATATTTATTATTAGGAAGAGGTGTATTTAATAACCGATCATCTTCCCATTTATAATAATCAAATTGATGTTCTAACAAATAGGTATAATATTTTTCTTTATTACTATAATAATCTTTTGGAGGAGAAGGAATTTCAATCGTTGATTGTATCAATGATGCTAAAAGTGTATTTTTTTGTCGCTCGATAGTCAACAGTTGATACTCTTTTTTTTGTTTTTGAATAGCCTCTGCTTTCATGGCAATTGTATCCACAAAAGGTTGCAACATATAGTTTGGTAAATTCCTTGTTTTAAGCTCTTGAAACTCTTTATTCAATTGAGTAATTTGAGCGTCAAAAGCACTCATTTGTTTAATATACTCTTGATTTGCTTTGTTTTCAGGGGATCCTTTAAACAGAATATCTGAAGAGGAAAAATCGATCGTAAAATTTTGTCCTTTGGTACTTGAAATAAAAAATTCAACAATAACGGTTGTATCTTTTTTTATCAGATAGATTCCGGGCTCTAATGAGCTGTCTGATGTGAAAACCAATTCTTTGCTATATGGAGATGCAAACAACTTTTCATACTTATAAAGCCCTTGATTATATGAGTTTATAGAAATCGTATCCGCTTGAAAGTCGGAAATGATGCTCATTTTAAAATTCTGAGCTTGTAGGTTAGAAAAGACAGTTAATGAGAGGATTAAAAAAAATATTTTTTTCATTTATTTCAATTTATTAAATGCTTTACCAAGATAATTGGGAATATCGGAAGCTACTAAACTTTCAATAGATTGAGTATCCTCAATCGCAATATCAGCTGCTAACCCATGAAGGTAGACAGACATCAACGAAGCAATATGAGGTGGATATTTTTGAGCTAAGAATGAGAGGAGAAGCCCGGTAAGAAGATCTCCGGATCCGGCAGTAGCCATTCCGGGATTACCTGACATATTGAAAAAAAGTTCTCCGGTTGGAAGTGCCACCATGGTATGAGCTCCTTTTAAAATCACAATAAGTTTATTATCTTTTGAAAACTTTTGAACTTTTTCAATGCGTTCAAAATCGTTTTTCACTTTTCCTGCTACCCTTTCAAACTCCTTTAAATGAGGTGTTAAGATTGTATCGGGAGGAAGTAAAGAGAGCCATTCAGGATGTTCACTGAGAAGATTCAACGCATCTGCATCAATTATCAAGGGAATTTTAGGGTTGGTTGGAGCAAGTTTCATTAAGAATGATTCCATGGCCTTAGCTGTTTTTTCATTTTTGGATAATCCTGATCCAATGGCAATGGCATTAAACTCGGTTAAATCTCCTGGAAAATCTGTAAAAAAATGAGTATCTTGATCTATGGAATGGATCGCTTCAGGTACCACAACAGCCAGTTTATCCAAAACAGTTTGTGGTGAATGAACCGTCAACTTACCTAACCCACCGCGCATCGCAGTTTTGGCAGCTAAAATGGCGGCTCCGGGCATCATGGCTGATCCCGAAATCAATAATGCATTCCCTTTGTCCCCTTTGTGTGCAAACTTTTTGGGAGTGCTCAAAAGCAAAGAACACATCTCTAAATCGATACATTTTGTTCTTGATTCAATGGTAGCTGGAGTCAACAAACCAATATCAATAATTCTGAAAGATCCTACTCTTTCTTCATTTTCAGGGACAAGAAATGCTAATTTGGGATTCTGAAAACTATACACCCGATGTGCTAAAATCGTAACAGCATCTTCAGGAGTATGTTGATCAGAAAATAATCCTGATGGAATATCAACCGAAACTACAAAAGCATTTAATGAATTGATCCCTTCAACAACGCGAGCATATTCTCCTTGTAAGGGTCTCATCAAACCAATTCCAAAAATAGCATCAATAATTAATGGTGAAAATGGTAAATCCAGTTCTTCCAGATTATTGATAAACTCATGAGCTTCAATAAACTGAATTTTGGGATTGTCTTTTACACGTTCTAAATTGATGTTAAATTCAGAAGAGGTGATATGTCCAAAATTAACTAAAACAACTTTAACTTTAGTGATTTCCGATAGATAACGGGCGATAACCAACCCGTCTCCCCCATTATTACCGGGACCGCAAAAAACGACTACCTCACTAAACAAAAAAATATTGAAATCTTTTAATAATTGTTCGGTGAAATTACATCCTGCACGTTCCATTAAATCGATTGATAGAATGGGCTCGGTTTGCATCGTAAAATCTTCCGATTCCCGAAATTGTGAAACTGTTAATATCATCGTTCTTTAAATTTTGATTAATTACCTTAATCTTTCTGTACTTTTCACTATTGCTTCATCTTTTAATATGGCTCTTTTAGCTAAATATAAACCTGCTGCAGTAATTAAACTGATCAGAATTACAAAGTTAAAATCCAAAACAGTACCCGCTAAAACTGCATTTTTAGCGAAAATAAACTTTGGATAAATGTAAAACATAGAAAATAAAGCTCCTAATATGACCAACATATTAAAGTTAATAATCCTAACTTGTAATTTTCTTTTTTTGTAAAACAATATTGTTACAAGTGAAAGTATAGTTGATAAGATGAGTAATAAACCATTGTAAAAAGTGGTAACTATGGTTAAATCTGTATTAATCAATTTCACAAAAAATGAATTATAAGTATAAAAACCTTCAGCCCCTTTTAACGTTCCAATGGGAATAAACAAAAGGATAAATGTAACAACTGCAGCACAAAAAAGATAGATAGTTTGAATTCTTTGTATCATAAAAAATTAATTTAATTGGTTTGTATAAAGTGGCAAAGATAATAATTTTTTAATTAAGTTGACATTACTTTCTTTGTGAGAAAAGTTCGATTCATCTAATAATTGTTCCAACGAAACATCCTGTTCATTTTCATTTACAACAGCTGTACAAGAAGCATGAATTTCCTTAACTCCGGTTGAATTTACTAAAGCTTCGGCATTCGCATAATTAATCCCACTGCCGGCTAAAATAACAATTCTACCATTTGCTTGTTGTACGATCTGATTCAATATTTCTTTTCCTTCCAAGGCTGTTGGTTTAGTACCGGATGTCAAAATCCTTGAACAACCACAGGTGATGATCTCTTCTAAAGCGACTTTCCATTCTGCACAAATATCAAATGCCCGGTGAAAAGTTACTTCCATAGGGGCAGCAATTTCAACAATCTCTTTGGTTTTTTGAACATCAATGGTTAAGTCAGGATTCAAAAACCCAACTACTACCCCATTTACCCCTAAAGACTTGCAGATTTTAACATCATGTTTAATGGTCTCAAACTCTGCTTCATTGTAGCAAAAACTACCGGTGCGTGGTCGAATTAACACATTGGTTTTCAAGCCTAAATGTTCTGTACAATATGCAATGGCTCCAAATGAAGGAGTTGTGCCGCCCTCATTAAGATTCTGACACAACTCTATCCGATCGGCTCCGGCTAAATCAGCATTTATGGCTGACTGTACCGACGGAGCACAAATTTCAACTATAATTTTTTCTTTATCTAACATCCATGTTAGTTCATTAAGTCAATACTTCGTTTAACAAAATCACTCAACTTTTCACCGATGAGCATATTTTGTGATAATAACGCTAAATCTACCATTTGTTGTATAATCTGTTTTTGTTTTTCTTCATTTTCTTCATGTAGTACCTTTTGTACAATCTCATGATTCCCATTTACAACCAGATTATAGTGTTCAAAAGCTCCATAAAAACTCTTTTGTCCGGAAATTTTCTCCATATCCTGATATCTTCTCATAAACTCATTTCTGGTAATCATAATCGGAAGATCCGTTTCACTTAAACTTTCAATCTGAACAGTGAACTTTTCTTTTTCAATTTGATTATCAAACGCTTCCTTGAGTTTTGTTGTTTCCTCTTCACTCAATTTCGAAATGTGTTGTTCCTCTTTCTCTATTAATTTGTCAATCACATCTGCATCCACTCTTGTGAATCTTGATTTCTCTAGCTTTTGTTCCAACATATTGATGAAATGTACATCTAAGAATCCATCCATCAACAATACATCATACCCGCGCTCTTTTGCATTTTGAATATACACATGTTGTGTATTTTTATCAGAGGCATACAAGTAAATTAAATTGTCAGTTTTATCCTTTTGTAATGTTTCAATATTGGTTTTATATTCATCGATGGTGTAGTATTTTCCATCAATATTCTTTAACAAAAAGAAATTTTTGGCTTTATCATAAAATTTTTCATCAGAAATCGATCCATATTGAATGAAAACTTTGATATCATCCCATTTTTTCTCAAAATCTTCCCGATCATTTTTAAACATCTCTTCTAGTTTATCAGCTACCTTTTTAGTGATATGTGTAGAGATTTTTTTCACTTGAGCATCTGATTGAAGATACGATCTGGATACGTTTAATGGAATATCAGGAGAATCGATAACGCCATGAAGCAGCATCATGAATTCCGGAATCACACCTTCTAATTGGTCAGTTATAAATACCTGATTGCAATAGAGTTGTACCTTATTCTTTTGTAATTCAAATTGATTTTTTACTTTAGGGAAATATAATATACCGGTCAAATTAAACGGATAATCGACATTCAAATGGATTTGGAACAAAGGTTCTTCAAAGCTCATTGGATACAACTCCCTGTAGAATTTTGAGTAATCTTCCTGTGTAAGATTAGAAGGTGATTGTTTCCACAAAGGATTGGTATTATTGATGATTCTTGGTTTTTCAATTTCAATAGATTTCTCTTCACCTTCAGGTTTTTCCCAATCTTTTTCCATTCCACATTGGATGGGTACCGGCAAAAATCGACAATATTTATTGAGTAATTCAACAATTTTGAATTCATCCAAAAATGTTTCATCTTCTTCACCAATATGTAAAATAATCTCGGTTCCTCTTTCCTCTTTTTGAGCTGGCTCTAAAGTATATTCAGGTGATCCATCACAAATCCACCGAACAGCTTGTGCTCCGTCAATATATGATTTGGTAATTATTTCTACCTCTTTAGCCACCATGAATGAGGAGTAAAATCCTAATCCAAAATGTCCGATAATGGATGCTGCATCTGCACCTTTATATTTATCAAGGAACTCTTCTGCACTTGAGAAAGCGATCTGAGTGATGTACTTTACCACTTCCTCTTTCGTCATCCCAATTCCTCTATCAATCACTCGAAGTGTTTTATCTTCTTTGTTTACAATGACTTGAATTGTAAGATCCCCTAGTTCTACCGGCACATTTCCTAAAGTAACCAAGGTTTTTAGTTTTTGGGTTGCGTCAACAGCATTAGAGACCAATTCTCTAAGGAAAATGTCATGATCTGAATATAAAAACTTTTTGATGATCGGAAAAATATTTTCCGTTTGAACATTAATTTTACCTGTTTGCATATGTTTTTTAGTTTATGTTATTTTTTGTCTGTTGAAAAAATAACATAAATGATGCCAAACGTTAAAATATGCCAATTTGTCAGAAAAAATCAGATTAGTATCCTAAAATCTTCAACATCGATTTATAACTTTGCTCTTTAGCGAACAACTTAGTTACAATTTCACCATCTTCATCCTTGGAAATGATAATATGTTTTGGAGCAGGTGTCAAGCAGTGTTGAATTCCACCATAACCTCCTACAGATTCTTGATATGCGCCTGTATTAAACAACCCAATATATTGAACATCTAATTCTTTAGAATCATTTTCCTCATCTGAACCTGAATAATTTTCGCTGATTTTAGGCATAAAAACGGCATTCAGATTAGCTTCCGAATTGTAATAATCGTGACTATCACAGGTCAATCCCCCTAAGAAAACCCTTTCATATTCCCGATCCCAGTTGTTTACAGCCAGAATAATAAATTGTTGATTGATCGCCCAAGAATCGGGCAAAGTGGTCATAAATGAACAGTCTATCATATTCCACAACTCCCGATCATTTTGTCTTTTTTGTTGCAAAATCGAAAACAAAACTGCACTGGCTTCACCAACGGTATAAGATCCAAATTCTGTGAATATATGGGGTTCCAAAACTCCTTCTCTATCGCAAATTTGTTTGATTTGAGACACAATCTCTTCCGTCATATACTCGTAGTCGTAATTGAATGACAATTTGTTCTTAATTGGAAAGCCACCACCAATATTTAATGAATCCAAATCTGGACAGATTTTTTTCAAGTCGCAATAAATGCTGACACATTTGCTCAATTCATTCCAATAGTATGCCGTATCATTGATACCGGTATTAATAAAAAAGTGCAACATTTTCAACTTAAACTTTGGATTTTGTTTAATTTTAGACTCATAGAATGGAACGATATCATTATACCGAATTCCAAGTCTGGAGGTATAAAATTCAAATCTAGGTTCCTCTTCAGCAGCAATTCTGATTCCAATTTGGCAAGGATCACTGATTGCTTTATTTAACAAATCATATTCTGCCATATTATCCAAAATCGGAATCACATTGGTATAACCATTGGAAACCAATTGAGCAATATTGTCAATATATTGTTGCTTTTTAAATCCGTTACATATAATATAATTGTCTTTTTTAAATTGACCATTTTCGTTTAAGATTTCAATTAAATTGATATCAAAGGCCGATGAAGTTTCGATATGTACTCCATTTTTAAGTACTTCAGTTAGTACAAATTCGAAATGGGAACTCTTGGTACAATAGCAATAGTGATAATCTCCCTGATAATCCGCTCTGGCAATCGCAACATTAAACCATCTCCGGGCTTTTTGAATATTTTGACTAATACGAGGCAGATAAGTAATTTTCAAAGGAGTTCCATATTGTTTAATGATATCCATCAAAGGTATTCCATTATAATACAATTCATTATCTTCCACATGAAATTCATCTTGTGGAAACTCATAAGTTTGTGAAATCAGATCAATATATTTGGTTCTCATAAAACTATTTTTTTTATTAATTAAAACGCAAAAATACAGATTTTGTTACTTCAAAATGATCCATTTATAATTTTTAACATATTTTCTTTCAATTTATTTTTATATTCCATCTCACTTAGATTAATTATTTTTTACTAATCCGCGTTACTTGGATTATTTATTTTTGGGCGTGCCCCCTCACTTCGTTCGGGGTCGGACTTGAAACTCCCACCAAATAACTTATGAATAGCAACTTATATCATTTTCTGTAATATAATATATAAGAAATCCCATAATTTTATGTAATTTTGCAGGATGAAAAATGATAGAACTTTTGCGATCTATACACTTGGTTGTAAGCTTAATTACAGCGAGTCATCGCACATTTCCCGCAAACTTACCGAACAAGGTTTCTCGATATCCTATGATCCTACATACATCATCTTAAACAGTTGTGCCGTTACAGGTGCTGCTGAGAAAAAAGGGAGAAATCTGGTTTCAAAACTACATCGTCAGCACCCGGTTGCTAAAATCATCGTGGTCGGATGTTATTCTGAACTTGATGCAGAGCAAGTTTCCCATTGGGAAGGAGTATATAAAACGTATGGCACAGAAAACAAAATAAACCTGGTCAATCATCTTCTTGGAGAATCTGAACCTGAAACACCTGAATTCTTTTCCGCATTTTCAGCTCACAGCAGAACCCGCTCATTCCTAAAAATACAGGATGGATGCGACTATCACTGCACATACTGTACTGTTGCTAAAGCGCGTGGATCCAGTAGAAGTGATACTATTGCAAATGCAATCCAAAATATAAAAGAGATTCACGAATTGGGAATCAAAGAAGTGAACTTAACGGGTGTGAATGTGGGTGATTTCGGACATCTAACAGGTGAATCCCTTTTTGATCTTTTACAACAAGTAGATCAACTACAATTGATTGAAAGAGTGCGAATCTCTTCGATCGAACCTAACCTTTTGACCCCCGAAATAGTCAACTTAGTTTCTCATTCTAACATTCTTATGCCTCACTTTCATATCCCTTTACAATCAGGTTGTGATCGAATATTAGCACTAATGAAACGTAGATACAACACTTCCATGTTTGCTAACAAAGTGATGTTGATCAAAGAATTAATGCCTCATTCATGTATTGCTGTTGATGTAATTACAGGTTTTCCGGGTGAAACAGATGAAGATTTTAACGATACTTGCCATTTTATAGAATCACTCCCTATCTCCTATCTGCATGTTTTCACTTATTCTAAAAGACCAGATACTGATGCTGCTGATATGAAAGATCAGGTTCAAGAGACGAAGAAAAGAGAGAGAACAAATGCCTTGTTAGCTCTTTCAGATCAAAAAAAAGAGCTCTTTTATCATCAACATTATGGCACAAAAAGACCCGTTCTGGTTGAAGAGGGTGTACATCAAAATACACTCTTCGGCTTTACTGATAATTATATAAAAGTGAAACTCCCCTTCAGCAAAGAACTTCCGAATTCCATTTTGGAACTCGAATTAACCCCTGACAATTGTGTCACCGACCTTAAAGAATAAAGATGCACCCTATCCATTTACTACCCAACGGAATCAAATTAGTTCACAAACAAATTGATGCTCCTATCTCCCATTTTGGCATTTTAATAAACGCCGGCACTCGAGATGAATCTGAACACGCTGAAGGGTTAGCCCATTTTGTAGAACACACTATCTTCAAAGGCACCCAAAAAAGAAATGCAGGTCAGGTTATTCGTTATATGGAGAATGTTGGAGGCGAACTGAATGCAAGCACCTCTAAGGAGGAAACTTACTTTCATGCTTCTTTTCTCTCATCAGATACCGAAAGAGCGATAGAACTTCTCTCCGATATTTTTTTTCATTCTACATTTCCTGAAAAAGAACTCCTCAAAGAAAAAGATGTCATATTAGAAGAGATTAACTACTACAATGATACTCCTGCAGAACTTATTTTTGATGAATTTGAAAACCTGATTTATAATGGTCATCCATTAGGAAAAAATATTCTGGGTTCAAAAAAAAGCATCAAAAAGTTCAAAAGAGAGGATATCCTCCATTTTATTGAATCCAATTATCAATCTGAAAACATTGTTCTTTCATACGTAGGTCAATATTCAGAAGCCAAAATTCAAAAATGGTGTTATAAATATTTCGGGCAACAAACACTTTCAAACTCTACTCGACAAAGAGACCCTTTTACGCACTATCTGCCTCAGGAACTCGTAAAGAAAAAGAGCAC
>DAONEU010000036.1:0-7590 GCA_035403245.1 Bacteroidales bacterium
CTGGCTGAGATTCCCAATTGGTTTAATTTTTTTACCTGATCTCTCATTAAAGCAATGAGAGGAGAAAAAATGACCGTTATACCACCTAAAATGATCGCAGGAAATTGAAAACATAATGATTTTCCAAATCCTGTTTTTTCAATGAGAAGTACCCTTTCTCCATTTAAAATCATCTCAATTGTTTTCCATTGTTCGTCATAAAAACAAGGTATTTTAAAAGTTTTTTGCAGTATCTGTTCTGCTTCGTTTCGAGTCATTGTAGTAGGTTTTTTAGTTTAATTTTGAGTTCATTACAAGATTATAAACAATATTTATGTGACGATTGTTTTGGCAAAAATAATTAAAAATTGGTTATCTTTTTAAAATTATTTTACTGATATGATCAATTAGAAATAGATCATCGATCTTTAATTTTTTAATAAATTTTAATATCGGTTAAGAAAAATTAACTTTTTCACTATTAATTGATTATAAATTTCTTTTTATACTCTAAAAATTTTGATGAAATAGAAAAATCCTTAAAAATTTCAAAATTAAAACTTTATGATGTTTTTCTTTAGTAATTTTGTAGTTCTAATGTTCATTCAAATATTTTTTGATCAAGTTATTGATTTTTTGCTGATTGTGTTATGATTGAGATGATTAAGTCCAAAGCTTTAGAAGTAAATTTGTCCCGAACGCAAAATGTTCCATACGCAATTCCTGAAAACCACATCCAAATTTTAAAATTATCCGAAAATTATTGGGGTATTCATAAGAGAGTCGATGATTTTCTTAAAGAATATCATCATCCTTTTTCTAATAGAAATGAGGTAGTTCAATTGATGAACAATGTATTCATATCAGATTTCTGGATTTACAAAAATATGGAGCAAAGAGAGGAAGTTATTGATATATTTTTAGATTTTTTTGATCACTTATTTAAAGAAAAGCTTCCGGAAAAAATATACAAACAATTACTTTTTACTTATTTGAATTTTATTGACACGCAGTATGATTCAATTATTGAATTCAACAAATTTCCTGAAAAGGTTATGGTTCTTTTGAATTCAAATTTTGAAACCCATGAGTTTAGTTACTTTATTAATATTGGATATTTTCGGAAGAAACTTAAAAAATGGGCATTGAATCCAATTGCAAAAGATAAATGCATGGATTTTATGATCCATTTGATTCAAAACCATATTCAATTTTGGAAAGAAACTACTCAAATTGAGAAATGGTACTATGAAAACCAGGGAAAAATGTCTCAAGATTACTCAAAATCGATTTTTGAGTTGGGTAATTATGTATATGACTATTACGATCAAAAAATTCTAAAAGCTCACACTTGGGATGATATATGTGATAACACATTCACTGTCACCGATATTATTGATGCACTTAAAAGTAAAATTAGTATCTTTAACAAAGCTTCAGAGCAATTTTTATATATTTTTTATTTACTTCATTTACCTGGTACAACATACCACCGCGAATATATTTTAAATGAACTCAATAAAGTAATCAAAAAAATAAGTACTGAATTAGACGAAAAAGAAACAATTAGTTCAATAGATGCCCTCTTTCTTCAATTTAAAGAATTTAAAACCAATTATTTAAATATGATTTTAGATTCCATATTAACATTAGGAAAAGAGATCATAAATACAAAAAATAACAAACTGATTCACTATTTTGAGAATCAAGTGATCCAATTTGGTTTCATTTCTCCCGGGATCACTTATATGACCAACGACTGGGAACTTAAAGTTAATCCGTGTCATGTAAAAAATATCAGAATTTGGTTGGAATTGATTGAGTATAGTCCAGAAACAATGAAAAGGCTCCTATCAGCATTGGTAATAAATTTAAGAATGGGAGGCATTTTTATTTTTGACACCGATTTTTTTCAAAAAGATATATCTAAACTTTTAAATTCTAAAATATCACCTATTTATAAACAGATCAAACAATTATCCAGAATTTTTCCGGTTTATTTTAATGAAATTGGAGCAGAAGGATTGCTAAGAGATGTATCTACAAAATTAGATGAAATTTCCCATCGAAGTGATATTTTGATTCATTTCTTACGGAAACAAATACATACTGAAGGAAACAATTCTCACATTCAAATTATTGTAGATATCATGCGTTTTTGGTATGATTTGGATATTCAGTGGGTATCTAAAGTTGTGCCACCCAATGTTTTTGATAAAATCGATGTTGATGGTATTTTTGTACAAGGGGTGCACGATGTTTTAGTCAAAACATGCTTGAATAATCAATGTTCATTTGAAGATTTAATTGAAAAAAATAAAGAAGAAGTGGCTGAAATGATCTCAAAGATTGTACATGAAAATCAAGTTGATATCGATAGAGTAAAACTAATCATTGAATTATATCAGCTATTAAAAGAAAAGTATGTCTTTGACACTACCAATATTTCGTTGATTTTAAATCGATACAGCTTTATTGAAAAAACGGATATTGAAGAACTGGAAAAACTTCTTCAAAAAGATGATCATGTTGCTTCTTTAAAATTTATTTATTTGATGATGAATAAATTGAATGAGATCATCTTTAATCCTAAGATTTCTGAAGGGATGGAAAATGTTTTTTACAAAAGACATATTGCGTTTGGGATCCCTTCGATGTATGGCTATTACAAAGAACCAAAGTTTGATGCTTTAGGACTTACTTTCAGACTCGAAAGAATTGCCTTACTCCTTTTAAATAAGATTATTTCAGAGATCAATATCGATTACTTTACCATTAAAACAATAAAAGATATTCATGATGTAATTCAATTGTTTCAGGAAGGACTAAGTTGCGATGGAATCTATATAAAAAACTTTGAATCAAACTTGAAAATGTTACAATTTAGTTTGACTTCAGGATGTTTTACTTTAAAACAGTACATAAACATTTTTCAGTTTATGGAAAAAAACATCAAAGAGATTACAAACACTTACTTTATACAACCATACGAACAACTTCTTCCACTAATTGTTACTCAACACCTTTCTGAAGATCAAAAAACGGACAAAAGAAAATTGAAAACTAAAATTGTTCAAAAATCTGAAATCTTTTACCGTGAAACAATCTCGTCCTCTTTTATCATGCAACAATTGGATCAGTTTTTTGGGGAGATTCTAAATAATTTGAATAAACAAATCAATAGCCTGACTGATGAGGAAGCAAAAAACATAATGACTTATGATCAAGATTTGATAATTAGCCCTTTATATGCCCAAACACCGAGAATAGATAATCAAGTTTTTCTAGGAAATAAAGCCTATTTTTTGAAAAAACTTTATCTGGATGGATATCCTGTGCCTCAAGGCTTTGTAATTACTACAGAAATATATAGAAGAATAAATGAAATATTAAAAATTGATTCATTTAATCTTTCAATAGATCAATTAATTAAAAAACAGGTTAATGAACTTGAAAAAATGACCGGAAAAGAATTCGGAAATTCTTCCAATCCATTATTACTCAGCGTTCGATCCGGCTCAGCCATCTCCATGCCGGGTGCAATGAATACATTTTTAAATGTAGGATTAAATGATCAAATAACTGAAGAATTGAGTAAGGTTGATAATTTTGCATGGACATCCTGGGATTGTTATAGAAGGTTAATTCAAACATGGGGAATGTCTCATGGATTGGATCGGGATAAGTTTGATCAAATCATTTTTAACTATAAGAAAAAATTTAAAGTAAGCCAGAAAATAGATTTTAAACCATCTATTATGAGGGAAATCGCCTTTGAATATAAAAAATTACTGTCAGAATATAACATTGCTTTTGAAGAAGATCCTTTTTTACAACTCAAGAAAGCGATTATTTCAGTCTTTCATTCCTGGAATACGCCAAGAGCTATAGCATATAGAAAACACATGCTTATTGCTGAAGAATGGGGAACAGCAGTAACTATTCAAAAAATGGTTCTTGGAAACATTCATCGGGAATCGGGCTCTGGGGTTGTCTTTACTAAAGATGAACAAGATCCGGATGATGTATTAAACTTAACCGGTGACTTCTCCTTTTTAAGTCAAGGAGAAGATATTGTTGGAGGTCTGGTTAAAACCCTACCAATTAGTGAAAAACAAAGAATTAAGGGAAGTTATAATTCCCCTATATCTTTAGAAAGCACCTATCCTGTTATCTTTAATAAATTGAAACAGATAGCATCTGAGATGCTAGATAAAAAAGGGTTTGGCCATCAAGAAATTGAATTTACTTTTGAAACCTCAAATCCTGAAGATTTATATATTTTACAGACCAGAAATATGTCTTTAACTTTTCAAAATAAGTTGGAAGTATTTGATGTTTCTGAAAAGAAAATGATAAGAGTAAGTAATGGTATTGGTATTGGAAATAAAGCGCTTAACGGACTTATTGTTTTTGACCTTGAAGATATTGCCTTGTTACAAATAAATTATCCTAAAAGAAATTCCATTTTAGTCAGGCCAGACACGGTTCCCGATGATATTGAGATTATTTTCGAGTGTGATGGTCTCATTACGGAAAGGGGAGGAGCTACTTCACATGCAGCAGTTACTGCCGGAACTTTAGGAAAAACATGTGTTGTTAATTGTAATGACATGACTGTTTATGAAAAAGAAAAAAAATGCATCATTAATGGGGTTGTATTTAATCTCTTTGATCCAATTGCTATTGATGGGAAAAATGGGATCATTTATAAGGGGAATTATCCCACTAAAACTGAAAAATTTTAATTTTTCTGATTGTCGAATAATAATTTAAAAAAAACAAATATGATTATCAATTCAAATTCAAAAAATGTATTAGGTATTAATGGTTTAGGTAGAATTGGAAAATTGACCTTATGGCATCACATGATTAATCGAAAATTTGACGGGATTGTGATCAATGTTGGTAGGGTTGTTGGAAAAAATCTGGAAGATTTAATTCAATCTATAACTTCCGATTCAACCTATGGGTCATTAGATCATTTTATGTACGGTCGATGTGGTAAAAAATGTGCAATCACCATTTGTGATGAGGAACATCAAATCATTGAAGTGGATGGATTAACCATCAAGTTTTTAAATACAGAAAGAAATCCAATGAATATCAATTGGAAAAATGAAGGAGTTAAAGTGGTTGTTGATTGTACCGGAAAATTTTTAGATCCCAATATTCCGGATCATGATCCAAAAGGTTCCATAATGGGCCATTTAACTGCAGGTGCTGAAACAGTGATTGTAAGTGCACCGTACAAATCAAAAAAAGGAGAAATTGATTCTGATCTTTTCCCCACGTTGATTTATGGTATTAATCATACAAGCTTTGACCCGATGAAACATCATATTATTTCAGCCGCAAGTTGTACCACAACGGGATTAGCTTACATGATTAAACCATTATTAGAGAACAAAGAAACATCAAGTGTTCTTACTGCATCTTTATCAACAGTTCATGCCGCCACCAACACTCAAAGTGTTCTGGATAGTGTTCCCTCATCCGGTACATCTGACTTAAGAAAAAATCGTTCTGTTCTTAATAACATTATACTTTCCTCTACGGGAGCTGCTAAAACACTTGAAAAAGTGATTCCGCAGATCTCTAATTTTGGATTTATGGCTGATTCTATCCGAATCCCAACGACTTCAGTCTCTTTAATTGCTTTAAATATTACTTTTAATTCCCGACTTAACGAAAATGGGGTTCCCTTCATTAATAGTCATTATCTAAGAGATATTTATGAGAAAGCGGCCCAAAATGATCAAAAAGGGTTACTCCATTTATCCATGAAACAAAATGTTTCTATGGATTTATTAGGAAAACCGGCAGCTATTACAATAGAAGGGCAAGAGATCCACACCAGAACAGGTTTCTTACAAATTCCATCTGAAATATTAAGTTCTATCGCACCTGATTACCTTCAGGACATCAATATCCCTGTAACACATGCCAAAATATTGGGGTGGTATGACAACGAGTTTGGAAGCTATGTAACCTGTTTAGGACATCTTACTGAATATGTTGCTTCTCAATTGGAATAAATATGGATCTCAGTTTTTAGTTTTAAAAACTTAATCCTAATCGGATAAAACCGACAAAAGAATTATCTAATATTTCTTCTGTCCCGGCAGGATTGATTATGTATTGAAAGTCGGGTTGCAAAAAGAAATGATCTCCAAAAGGTGCCTTGTAAGATATCTCAAGAGTAGTTTCACTTCCTAAAGCGTTGTTAATTCCTGCATGTGCAACCGCTATACCAAGTTCATCATCCATTCTTTTGGAAAACATTCCGGTTAAGTGCAATCCACCACCTACAAAATACCAGTTTTCATTGATCCATTTTGGACTAACACTGGATTGAAGGAAAAATGCTAACGATTTGCCTGATTGACTCTTATAAATGATTTGATCGATGATTAAATACAAACCATAATTTTCAGAATATTTTTCAGAAGTTATTAACCCATCTTCATCTTGAGTTGTTATGGTATAAGGATTATGGTAGTAAAAACCGAGTTTATAAGTTCCCGGTTTTGTAGCATTGGTATTGTGATGGGATAATTGTGTAAAAAGCAGATACCCTTCCTCTTTTTTTAAGTCCCATTTTAAATTGTGTTTATTGAACGAAAAATCATCTGGAACTCCATCAAAAGCAGCCACTTTTAAGGAAAAACGAGGAGAAAAATCATAATGAAACTGAGCCCCTATTGCCGTTAATGGGAAAATGGGAACCGAAAAATTCGAAGCCACAGTGGAGTGAACACCGCAAGAACTGTTTAGAAATAAACCTGCATAATTGCTTGAAATAAATTCAGCGCATAAATCTTGTAATCCAATGATGAATGAAGCCTTGCCAAAAGATTGTTTCAACCAGAGTTCATGAACGTATGTCAAATCTTCGGCTTCAATATTGGAAGCAACTTGGTAATCACCGATAAAAGTTGCAGAAGGGTCTCCTCCATGGGTGTTGGCCGCATTTAAGAAAAGTTCTCCTCCTTTCCATAATCCGGCATCTTCTGTGTTAAATCCAATTTTAATATTCGCCATCCCCAAAAAAGTAGCCCCCTGTTTTATCCCTCCTGAAAAATTATAAAAAAAATCACCTAAATAGGTTGCCTCAAAAGAGAAAGGATTCTTTTTGGTTGTATCCGTTTGTGCATGAATTGTATTGAAACCTAGTAGTATGATTATTATCCCCAATAATAGTATTCTTTTCATGTTCCTTTTTATTTTTAAAAATTTACATGGCAAAAATATCATGACAACAACCTTATATCCATCCCTAAAAGCAGGTAATTTTCAAAGGTTGATTCATCAAAAGTGGGGAGTTTAATTTGCACATTAGCACATCAGCAAATGAGCACATTATTTCGTATCTTTGCAAGTTTTAAAAAGAAGAATAATGAAAAAACACATTCTTATCGTTTTACTAGTGCTCATCAGCACTCTGGCACTTAAAGCTGCTTATTTTGAACGAGTTCCAATTACATTAATTCAGCCAAACGGGGATACTTTACGTTGTTTTGCAACTGGAGATGACTATTATCAGTGGTTACATGATGATAAAAATTTTACCATTATAATGAATGTTGAAAACGGTTTTTATGTATATGC
>DAONEU010000036.1:7690-16302 GCA_035403245.1 Bacteroidales bacterium
ATGTACGTTTTGTCCCATTTTTATCCAGCCCCTAATGTGGATCAAATTTTATCTTACCAGGATATTTTTCCAAGAGATTACTATTTACCCTATTCAGGAGAAAATACAAATGGGTATCAAAACAATGATACTGTGAATCAAAGAACTGAAAGGGAACATGCTTTGTTGGAAAGAGCCGTAGATTTTATTAAAAACAGTATCCCTTCAAACATTGACTTTGACTATGATGATGATGGTAAAATTGACAACATTAGTTTTGTGATCAAAGGAGAAGTGGGTGATTGGGCAGATCTTTTGTGGCCTCATCGCTGGTCCCTTTTCTCAGATAGCTTAACGATCAATGATTTAAGAGTTTGGGATTACAATTTTCTATTAGCAAACTCCGGCTATTTTTCTGCTTCTACCATGTCTCATGAATTGCTACACACATTTGGATTTCCTGATTTATACCGCTATGCTTATAATGGAACTCCTGTTGGATCCTGGGATATTATGGCAGGAAATGCGAATCCACCTCAACAATCGAATATGTATTGTAAATGGAAATATGGAAATTGGATCGAAGAAATTCCCGAAATAACTGAGGCAGGTTTTTATACTTTATACCCTAATCAAAACAATCACGAAGGTTCTGTTTATAAAATTGCTTCATCAAATCCTGATGAATTTTTTATTTTAGAATTTAGAAGGAAACTTCTTCCTTTTGATTCAGGGATCTCTAATAGTGGAGTTTTGATTTATAGAATAAACTCCTTGTATAGTGGAAATGCCGGCACTAATCTTACGGATGTTTTTGATGAGGTGTATTTGTATCGGTATAATGGAACACCCGAAATGGATGGAGTCATTAGTGCAGCTACATTCTACTTGAATAATCCTTTGTTGAATACATTTAATCCTTGGACAAACCCAAATCCATTCTTAACGGACGGCACCGTTTGCTTTTTTGAATTAAATCAATTCACAAATAAAAATGCGGATAGTATTACTTTTTACTACAATCCACAACCCATTTCCATTCATGAAAACTCAATCTTAACGCAAGATATAAGGATCTATCCTAATCCGGCTCAAGATCAACTTACTATTGAATTTGCTCAACCTATTGAGGCCGACCATTCTTATATCGTTTATGATGCAACCGGAAAAGAAGTGATGAATGGAGTGTTTAATGAAACAAAACAAGCAATTGATATTTCAACAGTGGGTATTGGTTTTTATTTGATTAAAATCCAAAATCCACGGGAAACCAAAACATATAAATTTTTAAAAAATTAAAAAATGAATATACAAGAAGTTGAACAACAGATCATTGAAGAGTTCGATCTGTTCGAGGATTGGATGGATAAATACAATTATATCATTGAGTTAGGAAAAGAACTACCTTTGATTGATCCTAAATATAAAACCCAGCAATATTTGATCGTTGGTTGTCAATCACAAGTATGGCTTTATGCTTCGTATGAAAATGGAATTATAACCTTTACTGCAGATAGCGATGCCATTATTACAAAGGGTATCGTAAATTTGTTGATTAGAGTTTTATCGGGAAGAACCCCCAAAGAGATTATGGAAGCCCCTTTGAATTATCTGGATCAAATAGGAATTAAAAACCACCTTTCCCCCACAAGATCGAATGGTTTAGCGTCTATGATTAAACAGATGAAGATGTATGCTATTGCCTTTGATCTCAAAAAAGAGACTGAATAATGGCCATCTCTTTTAAAAGATATATCCTTAAAAATGGATTGACACTTATTGTTCATGAAGATCATACAACCCCTTTAGCTTCATGTCACATAGTGTATAAAGTTGGTTCTAGAGATGAAAATTCCGAAAGAACAGGAATGGCACACTTACTGGAACATTTCATGTTTTGTGGATCTCAACACATCCCCGACTATGATATTCATTTACAAAATGTAGGTGCTATTAACAATGCTTATACATCTCAGGATATTACTTGCTATTACATCACTTTGCCTGCCAATAATATTGAGACGGCCCTTTGGTTGGAATCTGATAGAATGTTATCATTAGCATTTGATCAAGAACAGTTAGATATTCAGAAACATGTGGTGATGGAGGAGTTTAAAGAGAATTTTTTAAACAGACCTTTTGGGGATATGTGGATTTTATTTAATCAATTTGTTTTTCAAAAACATCCCTATCAATGGCTCCCAATTGGGAAAAACCTGGAACACATTGAAACGACTACAATGGACGATATTCGTGGTTTTTACAATCAATTTTATGTTCCCAATAATGCGGTAATTGCAATTTCCGGTGATGTTTTTTATGATAACATTGTAAATCTGGTCGAAAAATGGTTTGGAGATATTCCACGTGGAGAACAGGTACAACATAAATATATCTTAGAAGCAGAACAAAAAGAATCAAGAAAAATTGAATTTTTGAGAGAGGTTCCTTATGATATGATCATGAAAGGTTGGAGCATGTGTGAAAGGAAAAACCCTCAATTCTATGCATTCGATTTATTATCGGATATGCTGGGGAGCGGACAATCTTCATATTTATATGAAACTTTTGTTCTTGATCAAAAATTATTTACTGATATTACTTCTTATATCACATCAACAAACGACCCGGGAGTTTTTGTAATTATGGGAAGACCTGCCGATGGGGTCTCTCTGGAAGAAGCAGACCAGGCATTAACAGAATATCTCTATCATTTTACCGGTGGAGACAATCTTGATCGCAATCTTCAGAAAGTAAAAAATAGAGTGGAATCGCTTTTGTTAAATAATGAAATAAAAGCGGAAGATAGAGGATCAACATTAGCCGTTTCGGAAGCTTTTGGGTCTATCGAAGAGTTTGAAAATGAAAAAGAAAGCTATTTTGCCGTCACGAATCAACAAATCATCGATATTTTTAAAAATGTTATCGTTTCTGATAAAGAAAACACCATTTTTTATCGAAAAAAAAGTTAAATTTGCCAACTTAAAAAATTAGTATCAAAAGATGAAAAGATTATTACTATTTTTCACCTTATTATTGTCATTCTGTACCATAATGGTGGGTCAAAATTCAATGATAAAAGGTTTTGTATATGATGATTATAATGGAGAACCTGTTGCCTATTGTATGATTCAATTAAAAGGAACTTCCTATGGTGCAATGACAGAACAAAATGGATCTTTTATTATCAATAAAATCCCTAATGGAGTATATGTTTTAGAAACCAAAATGTTCGGCTATACTGGCATTTCAGATACTATTGTTATTGATAAAAATATTGTTACAAAAAGATATCTTTTGAAACCAACCGCCAACAAGTTGGATGAGTTTGAAGTTTCTGCAAAAGGACAAAGACAATTACAAGAAACAAGAACTTCGGTAATCACGGTTACCCCAAAAGAGATGGGAAAAATGCCATCTATTGGGGGACAACCCGATTTTGCTCAATATTTACAAATTTTACCGGGTGTTATTTCTACCGGAGACCAAGGTGGACAACTCTATATTAGGGGTGGTACTCCCATTCAAAATATGTTGTTGCTAGATGGAATGCTCATCTATAATCCTTTTCACTCCATCGGCCTTTTTTCTGTTTTTGATACTGAAATCATGAGTAGTGCCGATGTTTATACCGGCGGGTACGGTGCAGAGTTCGGAGGGAGAATATCTTCTGTGATGAATATTACTACTAGAGATGGCAATAAAAAACGTGTTTCTGGGAAGGTCGATATCAATACCTTTGGCGCTAAACTTTTAGTGGAGGGTCCACTCGTAAAAATGAGAGAGAAAAGTGGTACTTCTGTTTCCTATATTGCTTCCATTAAAGGATCCTATTTGGAACAATCTGCCAAATTATTTTATCCTTATATCGGTGAAAAAGGGTTGCCATACAATTACTTAGACCTTTATGGAAAAGTATCATTGTCTTCAGATAATGGTTCCAAGATTAGTATCTTCGGATTTCGTTTTGATGATAACGTCAATTTTCCGGATATTGCCATTTACAATTGGAATAACTGGGGCTTAGGAACCAATTTTTTAATTGTTCCCGGTACAGAACCTGTCACTATTTCAGGAAGTATCTCTTATAGCAAATATTTATCCGGGTTGAATGATCCCAATTTTTATCCCAAAGAGAGCTCCATTGATGGTTTCTTGGCAAGTTTATCTTTTAACTATTATCTCGGCAAAAACCAATTCATTGCAGGGTTCGATATGACTGGTTATGAAGCATATTATCAATATTTTACAAAAGGGGGTATTGAACAAGAATTGTCAGATTATACTACAGATATTGCTGTTTTTGCAAAGTTTAAATACAATTATAAAGATAAATTTATTGTTGAACCCGGCATAAGACTTCAATATTATGCTTCCATGAGTACTGCCGTTCCAGAACCTAGATTAGCAGTGAAATTCAACTGGACTAAAAAATTCAGACTTAAATTGGCAGCAGGGATGTACTCCCAAAACTTCACAACCATTACTTCTGACAGAGATGTTGTGAGTTTATTCTATGGATTCTTATCAAGTCCTGAATCGCTAGCCGATACTTTTGACAATAAAGCGATGGATGATATGTTGCAAAAAGCGCAACATGTTATCTTTGGTTTCGAATATGATGTAAACAAATATACAACTATCAATGTGGAAGGTTATTATAAGAATTTTTCACAATTAACAATCATCAACAGATATAAGCTATTTGATTCCGATCCAAATCATATTTGGGAAAAAGGAAATGCTTATGGCGGTGATATTTCTTTGAAATATGATTATAAAAATTTATACATCTGGGCAGTCTATTCCATTGGTTGGGTAAATCGTTATGATGGGAAGGTTTCCTACAATCCACACTTCGACCGAAGACATAATGTTAACATCTTAGTCTCTTATGCCTTTGGTAAAAAAGCCCGGAAAACTTGGCAAATTGACGTCAGATGGAACTACGGTTCCGGTTTTCCATACTCTCAGGATCAAGCCATATACCCCCATTCAACTTTAGGAGGATCCATTTCTGGTGATTATGTTTCTGAAAATGAGGATTTATATTACCTATTGGCAAATTTGAATGGAGGTAGATTACCTTCCTATCAAAGAATGGATGTCAGTATGAAGAAGAAATTCTATTTAGGTGAACGTAATGTTATTGATTTAAGTGCTTCTGTTACAAACGTATATAATTACAAGAATATTTTCTATGTGGATCGTATCACCTCTGAGAAAATATATCAAATGCCTGTATTATATTCCTTTGGAGTAACGTGGAGTTTCTAAGACCTACAGTATAAAACTGCGTAGCATCGCAATCTCTTCCTTCCACAATGTGTCATCCGGTGTCTCCATGATGATCGGCATGTTGTCAAAACGGGGATCGTTGATAAAACGTTTGAAAAAATCGATATCTAAAAATCCTTTTCCGATACTGTCATGGCGGTCAACCCTACTTCCAAACTCTTTTTTGGTGTCATTCAAGTGGATTGCTTTTAAATACTTGGCACCTACAACGTCATCAAATTCCTGAAAAGTACGTTGATATCCGGCATCAGTTTTCAAATCATAACCGGCAGAGTAGGAGTGACAGGTATCCAAACAGACACCCACTCTTGATTTATCTTCCACTTTATCAATAATTTGTGCTAGATGTACAAAGCTAAAACCAACATTGGTGCCTTGACCGGCCGTGTTCTCAATAATTGCTGAAACACCTGTAGTCTGGGCCAAAGTGATGTTGATAGACTCAGAAATGGTTCTTAAACAATCATCAAGAGAGTGTTTGTTGAGATGACTTCCCGGATGGAAATTCAAATAGACCAATCCAAGTTGTTCACATCTTCTCATTTCATCCAAAAAGGCAGTTCTCGATTTTTCAAGACCCTCTGTTTCAGGGTGTCCTAAGTTGATCAGATAGCTGTCGTGGGGTAAGATATGTTGGGGTAAAATATTGAATTTAGCACAATTCTCTTTAAAGAGTGCTATGCTTTTTGCGGAGAGAGGGGGACTCTCCCACCTTTTTTGATTTTTAGTAAATAGGGCAAATGCATTAGCCCCTATTTCATGTGCATTGATCGGAGCGTTCTCCACTCCACCTTCTGCACTAACGTGAGCGCCAATATATTTCATTTTGTTTTATGGTTTTTGTTTTATGGTTATTTTTTGATTCTTTTCTTAGCGTATGTTTTCTTACGTAAGATAATCATGATGATTCCCATCATGGTTATGAGTGCAATCGGAACAGTTATATTGATGATAGCATAAAAATGACTATCTTCTTCTTCTCTTATTTTTTGAGGGTTTAAATCTCCTATCTTAAAGCTCTTGGAACGTATTTGCAATAAATCATCATCAGCACAAAGGTAATTGACACAATTTAACAAAAGATCGGTATTATCATAAAGTGTACGAGAATAAATATCGTATCCTGCAGGAAATGGTTGATTGGTCTTTTGATCTACATAATTCCTGATGATATCCCCATCAGCAATGAAGATTTGTCTTGTTTCAGGACTCTTTTTCACAAATCCTAACTCTTTGATGGTATCAAACTCAATAGGAAGTAAACCATCGTAAGCAGATTTAAAACTACCTTCTACCAAAACCGCCATTGGAAGATATTTAAAAGCAAACTCTTCTATATTGGGTTTTCCTTTAACAACGCCTAAAGATACAATCGATGGAGTAGGAACCATCTTTGTTCTTTCTGAGGTTGTCATAAGAATAGATTTTTGCAAATCACCCTCACCACCAACAAAATCAACGGTTCCGGCAAAGTCAGATTTTACATTTTTAAGTTTTCTTACAATGGGATGTGAAGAGAAATTAACCACATTCACCAGGTAAGGGAATGCCCAAAACTTATATTGAGGTTTATCGCCAATTACACTTTCAGGAAGCGGAATCGATTGACAATTCAAATCTTGAATAAGTCCGGCATTAAAACGAACGCCATATTTGAAAAATAAAGAATTCAAATTTAAAGGTTGTTCCATGGCAAAAAACTCACCTGAATTTTTGAGACTGTCAATAGAGGCATTAGTAGCATCAATTAACCAAAGGATTTTTCCACCTCTCATTACATGTTGATCAATGATATATTTATCCATATCACTGAACGGTTGGGTAGGTTGGGCAACAATCAACACATCATATTTATTGCCATTATCTTTTATGGTTTTTTGAACGGAATCTTGTAAAGAGATATCTCTTAAACTATTGATTTTTCCATTCAAGGTAACTCTTTCAACATCATAAAAACGTCTGAGTTGATACATCATCCAGGATGTACTCCAAAAATCCAACTCCCCATGACCATCAGTAAAGGCCACTTTATGTACTTTAGGATTCACCAGTTGTCGCATGGTGGACACTAAATTGTATTCTAATTCCTGAACAGAATAGTTCAACCAATCTGAACCGTTAGGATCTGAAACCACTAATGTTGAAGGAGCTTCTTTTACTTTGTAGCTGATCATAGCACCTGGAACCACATAGTGTGTAGAAAAACCGGAAGCATCCTCTTTGCTGATAGGAATGGGTGTCAACCCTTTTTTATAGAATTCACTGAAGATCGCCTTTGATTCTTCTTGAGATTTTCCCTTAACAGGATCAATAAACTCAAAATAAATATTATTCGAATATCTTCTAAATTCCTGAAGGATATCTTCTGTCTTTTGTGCAAAAAAATCGTAATCTGCAGGTTGGTCGTCCCCCTTCATGTACACTCTGATGTACACTTTTTCTTTCAGATTTTTAAGCATTTCAATGGTCGTCTCAGATAATGAGTTCCTTTTGTCTTTGGTTAAGTCAATTCTCACATACAAAAAGGAGAAGATAATATTGACAGAAATAAGGATGATCAGACTAAAGATTAACCCTGTAATCGCCGATTTTTTATATTTTTTGCTATTATTCATAATGTTCAAGATTAAAGAATTACCATTTTCTGCTCAACAACACAATGCGTGTTCCTAACAAGAAAAAGAAAATGATACTAAAAAAATAAAGGATATCTCTGGAATCAATAACTCCCTTACTGATGGAAGCGTAATGATGATCAATGCCTAGAGTTTTAACAAAATATCCAAAAGATCCCAATGCTTCAAAGGAGTAAATAAATTCAAATCCGAAATATAGAATGAAACAGAGAGGAGCTGCTAAAATAAAAGCGATGATCTGGTTGTTGGTTATGCTGGAAGCAAAAATCCCAATTGAAATAAAGGTAGCCCCTAAAAATACCAATCCTAAATAGGAGCCCCAAGTGCTACCCATATCGATATTGCCGGGAGTGGATCCTAAATTATAAACAGTAATGATATAAATCAAAGTGGGGAGTAATGCAATGACCAACAAAGTTAAGCTGGATAAAAATTTAGCTAAAATAATCTGAACATCAGATAATGGTTTAGTGAGGATGAGTTCAATGGTTCCACTTCTTCTCTCTTCCGCAAAAGATCTCATTGTAATGGCAGGTACTAAAAAGAGAAATAAAAATTTAGAAATATTAAAAAGCCCTTGTAAATCAGCTAATCCGGAATATAAAACATTGTTGATATTGGGAAATACCCATATAAACAAACCTGCAACAATTAGAAAAACTCCGATAAAAATGTATCCTAAGAGTGAACTTAAATACG
>DAONEU010000037.1:0-13009 GCA_035403245.1 Bacteroidales bacterium
CACTCTCTAAAGAAAAAGCATGTACTTGGAAAACAGTATCTTTCACTTCAACTCCGTAAGCACCAATATTTTGTACCGGAGAGCTACCCACTTTTCCGGGAATACCCGTCAAGTTTTCAATCCCATAATATTCATGATCAACACAATACTGTATTAAATCTTCCCAATCTTCTCCGGCTGCAACTTTGAGATATACTCTGGAAGAATTTTCTCCAATCAGCTCAATTCCTTTTGTATTCATTTGAATAACAGAACCTTCAAAATCTTGAGTAAATAAAACATTGCTTCCTCCACCTAAAATCAGAAAAGGATTTTTAAAAATCCCTTTTCTGATCAAATCCAAAACTTGTTCAACTTCTGTAATTTGAAAAAATTGATTGCAAAATGCTTCAATATGAAAAGTGTTATAAGGTTTTAAATTGATCATACTTAATTATTTTTATATTTCTGTTTATTTCATGTAATAAACAGCTCCTCCACAACTATTTTTAATGGCTCCGGTTACATCGGATAAAGTATTTATCTGATGATTCAGTCTTAGAAAACCAAGGAATGCAAATATAATTGCTTCTTTAAATTTGATTATTTGCTGATCAGGAATGATGATTTTTGCTTCAGTTTTACTTTGAATCTTTTGAATGAGATAAGAATTCAAGGCTCCTCCTCCTGTAACCAATATTTCACCCCATTTTGGGAGTACTTCACTGATTTTGAGAGAAATATGCTCAACCATTGTTGCTAAAAGATCCGGAACAGAAGCCTTACTGGACTCCAATAATGGTTGAAGATTGCTTATAAACCACTCTTTTCCAAGTGACTTAGGTGGGCTTTGTTTAAAAAAAGGAAAATGATTCATTTCCATCAATAAATCTTCAATTACAGTTCCTGATTGTGCCAATTTTCCATCCTGATCATAAGGTTGATTCAATTTTTCAGACAAATAATTTAATGCCATATTACAAATAGAAATATCGTAAGCAATCCTTCTCCCATTAGACAAGTATGAAATATTACTTATTCCTCCCAAATTTAAACAAGCATCATAATCTGAAAACAAAAAATGATCCCCAATCGGAACTAAAGGAGCTCCTTGTCCACCTAATGCTACATCTGTAGATCTAAAGTCAGAAATTGTAGTGATCCCCGTTAAAGCCGAGATGATAGCTCCGTTACCTATCTGTGTAGTATATCCTTCGATAGGATCATGAAAAACAGTTTGACCGTGGGATGCAATATATTCAGGTTTCTGTTCTTGACCTTCTAAGAAATTATTGACTTGTATCGCACAAAATTGTGCAAAATCTTTATCTAATATCATCAAATCCTTTCCGGATAAATTGATCGAATTAGATAATCGATCTTTCCAAACCTGATCATACACAATCTCCTCTGTTTTCAATATCCTAAACGAATAATAGCCTTGCTGAAACTTAAATTCGCAAAATGCAATATCTAAACCATCTAACGAGGTTCCAGACATTAACCCAATTCCATAAGAATTCAATTGCATATTTATATCCTTTAATCTGCAAAAGTAAACAAAATTAAGCTATCACATTCATTATCATATCTCCTTTTTCTTTATTTTTGCAAACAAAAAAAATGAAAATAGTTGCTGTTGAACCTCTCGGGATCAATCCTTCCACTCAAAAAACGCTTATTCAGGAATGGGCTCAGTTAGGGCACGTTTTGAAAATATATAATCAACGTACTGAAGACCCTACGCAATTAATCGAAAGAATAGATGATGCAGATATCCTTTTGGTTTCAAATATTCCTATTCAAGAACCCATTTTATCTCAATGTCCAAATTTAAAATTGATTTCAGTTGCTTTTACAGGATTAGATCATATTGACCTTAACTATTGCAAGAGCAAGGGGATCGTCGTGAAGAATTGTGCAGGATATGCTACTACAGCAGTGGCTGAGTTGGCAATCGGTTTGATGTTGGATGTATACAGGCAAATCACCATTTTGGATCAAAAAACCAGAAATGAAGGAACCCGAAATAACTACCTTGGCAAACAATTGAAAGGTAAAACATTAGGAATTGTAGGTACCGGTGCAATTGGTCTCGAAACTGCAAAATTAGCTCTAGCATTTGGGTGTAAAGTGATTGCCTGGAGCAGATCTGAACGACAAGAAGCAATATATCTAGGCATTCCATACGTTACTCTCCCCGAATTGATGTCTCAATCTGATATCATTTCGCTTCATACACCTTTAAATAATGAAACATTTCATCTGATCAATCGGGATCTTTTAAAATTATGTAAAAAAACAGCTGTTTTAATCAATACAGCAAGAGGAAATGTTGTGGATATAAATGCAGTAGCTGATGCTTTGAATACCGGAACACTTGCCGGTGCTGCTTTTGACGTTTTTGAACAAGAACCACCTATCCCCCAAAACCATCCGTTGATTACTTCTCCAAATTGTGTTTTAGTTCCTCATATTGCCTACGCAACTGAAGAATCTTTCGAAGAGAGAGTCAATATGGTTTTCCAAAATGTTAAATCATTATTAAATATTACATTTGCATATTAATAACTGCCTATGAAAAAAATCTATATTTTAGCCATTATCTGTTTCCAATTCATTTGTTTACAAGGATTTTCAACTGACCGAACAGATACCATCCATGTAGTTCATTACGATTTGCATTTGGATATCATCAATTTATCTCAACATCAGATTGGGGGATACACAGATGTTAAAGTAGTTCCCAAAATTTCTGGAATTCCTTATATTGACCTTGATTTAGTAGCATTGACAGTCGATTCATTGTTTTTAAATGATATCGCAGCAGCGTATACCCATACCGGTTCTCTCATTAGAATTCCGGTTACCGGAATTATGCAGGGTGATACACAAACCGTCAGAGTTTATTATCACGGTACTCCAGTGTCTGATCCTGACTGGGGTGGATATTTTTTCACTAATGATTTTGCCTTTAATGTAGGCGTTGGAATGAGTATGATCCCTCCAACTATTGGTCGTGTTTGGTTTCCCTGTTTGGATAATTTCAAAAACAAAGCTACTTATACTTTTAATATCAGAACTGACGCTGATAAAAGGGCCGTTTGCAATGGAGTTCTTACCGATTCGATCACTTTGCCCGATCAAACCCGAATCTGGAAATGGGAATTACCTTACCCTATTGCTACATACGTAACAGCATGTGCCGTAGGTAATTTTCAACTTTACGAAGATACCGTTCACGGCTTGGAAAGAACTATTCCTATTACAATTTACGCACCTTCATCTGTATATCAAAATGTACCTACCACATTTGTTCATTTAAAAGAAGCTGTTCATATTTTTGAAAACCTCTATGGCCCTTACGTATGGCAAAGAGTGGGCTACACGATTGTTCCATTTACCCAAGGAGCCATGGAACACGTAGATAATATTTGCTACCCTATGTTTGCAGTTGATGGAACGCTCTCTTATGAATCTTTAATGATTCATGAGTTTGTTCACATGTGGTTTGGAAATCAGATTACACCTTCCGGTCCGGAACAATTGTGGTTAAAAGAGGGTTTTGCCAGTTATTCAGAAATTATTGCTAATGAATATTTGGATACCACTGGAGCTATTGCCCCTGCTCAAAAAAGAGATTTACACCGCTCCGTTATAAAATCGACTCATATTAATGATGGCGATTATTATGCTTTAGACAATGTTCCACAACCGGTTACATATGGATCAACTACTTATGATAAAGGGAGTTTGGTAGTGCATTCTTTGAGAGGTTACATGGGCGATTCCCTTTTCTATCAATCTTTGAGAACTCTTTTAGTACAAGAAAAATTTGGAAATATAAATTCTGAAGAGTTCTTCACCAAAATGACTCAAATCAGTGGGATGAATCTCATGGATTTCTATCAAGGTTGGATACACCAACCCGGATTTTTACATTTTTCGATTGATTCCATTGTATCTGCAGGTATTCCTAATCATTACATGGTTCATTTCAAGCAAAAGTTACATCATGCAACGCAATTTGCTAACTCCAATCGTGTGGATGTAGAGTTCGTTTCTGTAGCCGGAGAACGTTATATCGCTGAAAAAATGATGTTTGATGGGGAATCTGATGCAATTCCTGTTTTAATTCCGTTCCAACCCGCTTTTTACATCATTGACCCCAAAGAGCGATTGGGTGATGCGTTGTTTGATTATTTTGTTACCATTGATAGCAGTAATTCCATCACTTGTACTGATGCCTATTTCAGAATCAAGGACAATCAATTTACAGACACTTCTTTAGTTTATGTGGCTTACCATTTAGCTACTCCGGATCCTTTGAAGAACCCTTCGGATGATATTTTCAGAATCTCTAACAACCACTACTGGTCAGTAGAATTCTATGAAAACAACATCACGGACGGAACGATGCAGTTCAAGTATTTAGCCAGTTTACCCACTGCAAAGGATTACGAATTGATGCAGGGTTATACCAAGGAGGATCTATTGTTAATGTACAGAAGAGATCCAAGATACGACTGGATTCAGGTTCCTTTCACAGTGGCCGGTAATAATGTTCAGGGATATTTGATAACCAACCATATCGAGCCCGGTGAATACATGTTAGCTGTAGGCAACTATGCGGTTGGTGTAAACGAAACAGCAACACAAAACACATTTATCATCTATCCAACCCCTGCAGATCGTTACTTCCAATGCCAATTTAGAGACAACAGCTGGGAGAATGCCACGATCCAGATTTTCAGTATGGAAGGAAAACTAGTTATGGAAACTCAATACCAAAACGAAGGTCAGTTGATCAATATTCAACCATTAGCAACCGGACATTATATTGTAAAAGCCACTAATACAGATCAGCAAGTACAAAATTCTAAGTTGGTAATCATTAGATAATTAATAATGAATAATGAATAATGAATAATGAAGAGTGAAAGGGTTTTGGGTTTTGGGTTTTGGGTTTTAGTTATCAGGTTTCAGCTTTCAGGTTTCAGTTTATTTAAGAATTAGGCACAGAGTTACATAGTGGATAATGGTGTTTCACAGTGTTGTAAATTTAAAAATTTGGACACATTAATCTGTGGTCATCTGTTAAATCAGTGTCATCTGTGTGCTATTAGGCTAAAGTCGAAAGGTGAAAGGCTAAAAAAATACTTGAAATTCATTAGCGCATTCGCGGCTTTTTTAGGAAACTCCAAGTCACTCAAAGTTTAAAAAGTTTAACTGATAAGAACTTCATTTACTTTGTGAAAACTTTGTGAAACATAGTGATCCTAAAAACATTATTTTTTCAGGAAATACTCTTTTAAGTATTCCAGCTTTAACATTTGAATATAAAATAGGATTTGGTTTTTAAATTCGTCTTCAATAGGTTGATCTAAAGTCCAATCCTCGATGGCCTGTAAAAAATTAAAATTTCCCGGCTTCGATTCTACAGAAGTCTTTAAAAGAATATACTGATATAGTTCAAAATCAGTAACTTCCTTTCTTCCTTTAAATATGATTTTAGGCAGAATATCTTTTGCTGTTATCGCCTCATTATTTTTCATCCTGTATCTAATATTCTCCATTTTTAACAATGGATAATCGGGAAATTGAGTACAGTATTGTTTTAGATGAGTAGCAAAAATCTCATTATTTTCTTCCCTATTTATCATTTTTAAATATAGATAACACATATAGGGATTATTGGAATAATTTTTCATAATCTCCGGAATTTTCGGATCAATTTCAGCCGAATCTGAACTCATTTGATATTTTGCACATTCAATAAAGTCAAACAAAGTCTCATTAGTTTCGTCATCCGAATCTAATTCTAAATCATTCAGTTCCGTTTCTTCGACAATCGGAAGGTCAAATATTTTATCCCAATAAGCAAGATAACCCTCAATAATTTTTGGATCGCATAAATCAAGATAGACAATGGTATTAGTGAGTTTTATCAAATCAATGAAATCTTGATGATTATTGATATCAGGGTCTTTTTCAGACATTTCCTGAAAAAGCATTCTCCTTTCGAGTGGTTCCAGCGTTTTAAAATAAGCATACCTCTCATCTTCCAATTCTTCAATATCATCATCAAAATCATCATCAGTATCAGAAAAGATAGGGAGTCCTCTTTTTCCAAAGTCAATCTCAATAAATTCGATATCATCTGTATCTTCTTCTAAAAAGTATTGTGTCGTTTTCGTGAAATCTATATGAGGCATAATATTAAATAAATCCGCAAAATCTACAGCTCCGAAAATAATATTGTGAACCAGAACATAATCAACAACTTGCAAATCTAATTGTTTTTTAATTGAACTAATAAACTCTTCATATTCAGATTTTTCGTAATTAAAATGAAAATCGGTACCCAATACACCGGAACGGTACAAATCCACCGAATAAATACAAGCAGTAATATTTCCATTGGGATGCTTTCTGGCAATAATAATATTGGCTTCCTTTTGTTCTTCCCAATCAGGGTTAATAAGACATTCATGTATGGGGAGCAATCTACCTTTGGTTTTGATATATTTTTCCGGACTTAAAGGTGGATTTCCAGCACTGGGTTTCTTATTTTTAGACATCTGAGTCAATTTTTTAATGAGACATTTATTATGGAGCAAATATAATATTTTTTTGAAAATCCAGAAGTATAGATGCTCAAGGCGAACAAATAAGCTATTCTCCTCCACCCTTTTCCCCTTCTCCTTTCTCCTTTTGCCTCATTAGCACATTATTTTGTATCTTTGCAGGTTCATTAAGAATTGATTTATGATTGAATATATTAAAGGAAAAGTTGTTGAAAAAAACCCGGCTTATGTAGTGATCGAAACTACAGGAGGGCTGGCTTATTTTATCCATATCTCTTTGGCTACATTCTCCAGCATCCAGAATATGGAAGAAGTGAAAATATTGACTCACTATGTGATCCGGGAAGATGCACAACTACTTTTCGGTTTTTATGAAGAGGAAGAACGAAATCTATTTCGTTTGTTGATCTCCGTAAACGGAATTGGTGTCAATACCGCTCGACTTATGCTCTCTTCCTTATCTGTAAATGAATTGATCAACGGTATTGCTACTGAAAATATTAAATTGATTCAGAGTATCAAAGGGATTGGTGCCAAAACAGCTCAAAGAGTAGTGATTGAGTTAAAAGATAAAATCGGAAAAACGACCATTCCAAATACAGAAAATTTTGCATTCAATTACAATAATAATAAAGCTGAAGCGTTATCTGCTTTAGTATCGTTGGGTTTTGTGAAAAATTCAGCTGATACTGTTTTAGAAAAAATCATTAAATCGGAGGGGATCAATTTGAGTGTGGAAGATTTAATCAAAAAAGCTTTAAAATTATTATAGACTAATAGATAGTAGATCAAGTGGTACTAAAAAAACAATCCCGATTTTTCATAATTCCTGCATTTGTTGTTATAGCACTCTATTCAGCACTTTGGGCCATTCCTAATACCAATAAGAACAGACCTCTTCATGCTGAAGCCTCTTCCATTGGTACTGAAAATGATTTTCAAAAAATCTTATCTTCAGAAAATCTTAATATGAATGCTGAAGATGGAACTGTAACTCCACCAGACACCGGATTGCCGGTTCCTATTCCACAGCCTATTAACAATCCACTTTCTGAAGGAAATCCATATTCACCTTTTCACTTAAGTACCCCTCCAGCTCTCTCTACAGAGATCTATTACGATACTCTTACCAATCAATTTGTTTTCCGAAACATGACCGGATCTGTTCAATATGGCCCTTCATCTTCTATGGATATCAACGAATATATTGGATACGATTTAAGAACTCAAACACGAAACTACTTTAAAGAACGGGGTGCCAGTCACTCGTCTAACCCTAACAAAAGAGGTGGTGGTGGTTTAATTCCTCAACTTAAAATTGGAGGAGACTTATTTGAAGGGATCTTCGGAAGTAATACCATAGATATACGTCCTTCCGGGAATGTTGAGTTACTCTTTGGAGTGCTTCATAACCGCGATGATAATCCGAATTTAACTGAAAGACAGAGAAAAAGGACTGAGTTTAAGTTTGATGAAAAGATCCAAATGAATGTGATCGCCAAAGTAGGTGATAAAATCTCGTTCAACTTGAACTATAATACCGAATCTAACTTCACTTTCGATAATAAAATGAAGTTGAAATATGAAGGAAAAGAGGATGATATCATTCAGTTAATGGAGTTTGGAGATGTAATGCTTCCACTTCAAAGTACTTTGATTACCGGTTCTCAAACCCTTTTTGGATTTAAATCTGCTTTAAAATTTGGAAAACTAACCGTTACTTCTGTACTTTCTGAGCAGAACTCTACCACACAAAGCATTACTGTTACCGGTGGTGCCCAAACCGAAGACTTCTATTTTAAAGCGGATGAGTATGAAGCCAATAAACACTTTTTTATTGCTCAATATTTCCGGGATAATTATAACAATTTCATGTCCACACTTCCTCTTGTCGGTTCTCCAATTGTAATCACAAGAATTGAGGTTTGGCGCACCACAGTGGGACCAGCAACTACTGAAAACAGAAATATTGTGGCATTTACCGACTTAGGGGAATCATCTCCTACCTATATTGGTTTTCAAACAACCGGTCAAATATTACCGGGTGATAACAGCAACAACTTGACCCTTTTAATTGACTCAACACAATACCGTGATATCAGCACCGCTTCCAATAATTTAAGAGTTTTCGGGTTAACCTCCGGCGTTGATTATGAAAAAGTGGAAAACGCCAAACTATTGAACCCTTCCGAATATACATTTAATAGTAAACTAGGGTTTATATCTGTTAATACAACATTAACATCAGATCAAGTGCTTGCTGTTGCATTCCAGTACCAGGTCATTGGGGATAGCAGGGTTTATCAAGTGGGTGAATTCTCTGATGAAGTAACATCTCCAAGTGCCATTCGCGTTAAGTTGATAAAATCTACCAACTTGGACACAAAATCTCCATTGTGGAAATTGATGATGAAAAACGTATATAACTTGAATGCCTACCAGATCTCATCTGAAAAGTTCAGATTAAATGTTTTATATACCGGTGATGATGAGGGTGTTGCCAATGGATTTTTTAATTCAGGATCCGTTAAAGGGATTCCTATTATTCGTTTGATGGGGTTGGATCGTTTGAATCAACAATTAGATCCTTATCCTGATGGTGTTTTTGATTATATCGATGGAGCAGATATCTCCGGGGGAACGGTTGTTTCCAGAAACGGTAGAATATTCTTCCCTACAGTTGAACCTTTTGGTAAGGATTTACGTGCTGTAATTCCAGAAACTGAGTTTGCTGACAAATATGCCTTCGATTCCTTGTATACTATGACTAAAACCATGGCTCAACAATATACGAGTAAAAACAAGTTCTTTATTGAAGGTTCCTATAGATCTTCTTATGGCTCTGAATATCAATTAGGTGCATTCAATGTACCACAGGGGTCTGTTAAAGTGTCTGCAGGGGGAATTCCATTGACTGAAAATCAGGATTTTACGGTGAATTATGGAATGGGAACAGTTACTATTACCAATGAAGGGATTTTAAAATCTGGTACTCCTATAACCATTTCAGTTGAAGATCAAAATCAGGCTGTAAATAAAAAATATTTATTTGGAGCCAATTTAGATTATAAATTCAACAAAGATTTCAATATTGGCGCTACTATTTTGAATTTGAGAGAGATCCCATATACCCAAAAAGTAAATTATGGAAATGAACCGATCAATAATGTGATTTGGGGGATGAACACTTCCTATAAGAAAGAGTTACCTATTGTTACAAAAATTGTTGATTTTCTCCCTTTTTACAGTACTACAGCCAAATCTTACCTTCAAGCAGATGCTGAGTTTGCACATTTTATCCCTGGTCATGCCAGTGTAATTGGGACTGAAGGGGTTACATATATTGATGACTTTGAGGGTTCCAAATCAACTATAGATTTAAAATCTTCTATTATGTGGATTATGGCTTCAACACCACAAGGACAACCTGACTGGTTTAGAGAAGCACTTCCCGTAGCCAACGATGCTCCTGACAGAAGAAAATTAGCTTATGGCTTCAATAGAGCAAGATTTTCATGGTACACCATTAGAGAAGAGCTTTATGGTACACTAACTCCACCTAACCTTACTGACGCAGATTTATCTAAGCCTTATGCCAGACCGGTATATAAAACGGAACTTTTTCCTAATAAAGAGTACGGTTCAACTGCCGAGTCTACCTTTCAAAGCACTTTTGATTTAGCATTTTATCCTTCAGAAAGAGGTTCTTATAACTATGATGTAACCGGAAGTGAAGGTTTCTCAGCCGGTATCAACGAAGATGGGTCATTGAAAAATCCGGAAACAAGATGGGGTGGTGTCATGCGGAAATTTGACTATACCGATTTTGAATCCAATAACTATGAGTACATCGAATTTTGGATGATGGACCCTTTCATTGAAAATCCAAATCATACAGGTGGTTTATTGGTGTTTAACCTTGGAGATATATCCGAAGATATCCTTAGAGATGGAAAAAAATTCTTTGAAAGTGGATTACCAGAAGATGGATCTGATCAAGATGTTGATTATACTGTTTGGGGTAGAGTTCCTACATTACAGCTTATCGTAAATTCTTTTGTAACTAACACCGAAGCAAGGTTAAACCAAGATGTTGGGTTTGACGGACTTCAGGATACTCGGGAACAGACTTATTTTGATGCCAATTATCTCCAACTATTAAGAAATCAATATGGGGAATCCTCTTTAGCATATCAAAAAGCCATAAATGACCCTTCTGCTGATAATTACCATTTTTATAGAGGTGAAGATTATGATGGTGCTGATGTTAAAATGGTAGATCGGTTTAAACTCTATAATAACTCTGATGGAAATACACCTACAGACGATCAAACACCTGAAACATATAACACTGTAGGTTTATCAAGCCCAAATACTGAAGATGTTAATAACGACAATACATTAAGTGAAGACGAAAAATATTATCAATATGTGATCCATATTGATCCAAACAGCATGAATATTGGGCAAAATTATATTAATGATATTTATGAAGCTACTCCTGAAAGACTTCCTGATGGGACTGCTCCCATTACTAAATGGTATCAATTTAGAATTCCAATTAAAAACCCTGATAAAACAGTTGGAAATATTTCAGGATTCAACTCTATCCGTTTTGTTAGATTATTCTTAAAAGAATTTAAAGAACCTATTGTTTGTAGATTAGCTACATTTGAATTAGTAAAAAGCAACTGGAGAACTTATTCCCATGAACTGTTTGAAGATGGTGATTATATTCCAGGTGGAGCTGATGCAACTACTTTTAATGTAGGTACAGTTAGTTTTGAAGAAAACTCCAACAGAGTTCCCGTTCCGTATGTATTACCTCCAGGAATTCTTAGACAAAGTGAACAAGGATTAACAACCTATTATCAACAAAATGAACAATCATTAACTTTGAAAGTGGTTGACCTAACAGATGGTGATGCCAGAGCCGTGTATAAAAACACTGCATTCGATATGCGACAATTTGAATCCCTTCAAATGTTTGTTCATGCGGAAGATTTATTCACTTCAGGTGAATTACAAAAAGGAGATGTTACTTTGTTCGTTCGTATAGGTACCGACTTTACTGATAACTACTATGAATACGAGATACCTCTAGAAACAACTCCATGGGGAACCGGAAAAGATACTGTAGCTATCTGGCCTGTAAACAACCGATTAAACATCAATCTTGACTCCTTGGTAAATATCAAACAGATTAGAAATCAAGCTGTAAGAAACGGAAATCACCCGGGATATACTGTTCCTTTTTCATTTAAATTAGAAAATGGTAAAGAAGTTACTATTGTCGGAATGCCTAATATTGCGACTGTTAATACGATCATGATTGGAGTTAGAAATCCTAAGAAAAGATCACTTAACGATGGTGATGATATGGAACCCAAATCAGTTGAAGTTTGGTTGAATGAACTTCGTTTAGTTGGATTTAATGATAAGTCAGGTTTTGCTGCCCTTGGAAGGGTGCGTATGAACTTAGCTGACTTAGGGGATGTGACATTTTCTTCTACATACTCCACTCCGGGTTTTGGATCATTGGAACAAGCTGTTACTCAAAGACAAATGACTACTAAATATAGTGTTGACTTTGCAACAAACTTAGATGGTGGAAAAGTTCTATTCCCTAAAAATTGGAACATTAAAATACCTTTACATTATGATTTATCTACAGTTGGTGAACTTCCTGAATACAATCCACTCAATCCTGATGTTCTTCTAAAAGAAGATTTAGCAACTTATGATACTCAAAATGAAAGAGATTCCATCAAAGCAATGACTACCACTTTGGTTCAAAGACAAAATTTAAATCTTACCAATGTTAGGAAAGAGCGTGATTTAAACAAACCATTAAAAATCAGACCTTGGGATGTTGAAAACCTTGACTTCTCCTATTCTTACTCTGAAGTAAAGAAAAGAGATGTGGATGTTGAGTTTGATAATGAATTCAGACATGAAGGTCAAATTGGTTATACGTTCACCAATAATCCAAAAAATATAAGACCATTTGCATCCGCCAAATTCTTAAAGTCTTCATGGTTACAACTGATTCGGGATATCAATTTTAATTTATTACCTAAGAATTTCACTTTCCGTACTACTGTTACCCGAGACATGAATGAGTTTAAATTAAGACCAAAAAGCAAGGGAAATATCATCATTGATACCAGCTTTGTGAAAAATTTTGTTTGGTTAAGAGATTATTCTTTGCAATGGGATTTGACTCAAGCACTCAGACTTACCTATAAAGCACTAGCCACAGCAAGAATTGATGAGCCTCAGGGTTTAATTGACACCAGACAAGAAAAAGATTCCGTATGGCGTGCTTTTGGTGATGGTGGAAGAATGACCACATTTACACAACGTATTGATGGATCATGGCAAGTTCCCATCAATAAAATTCCTTTGTTTAAATGGATCAATACCAGCGTAATGTACAATGG
>DAONEU010000037.1:13109-16101 GCA_035403245.1 Bacteroidales bacterium
GGTCTGTTTGGCTTGAATCTTAAATCGGGAGCCCCCGGCGCATTGTTCGTCTTCGGTGGTCAACCTAATATTCAAAGATTAGCAACTGATGGAGAATGGTTAACTCATGATACACTCCTCAATACAGCATTCCAACAAAGGAAAAACCAAACCTGGAACTTCAGGGCCACCGTAGAACCTTTTAAAGATTTTAGAATAGATATTACCGCAAACCGCGTTTATACACATACATTCACTGAATACTTCAGATCAGATGCTGATGGGATGATGCACCATTACTCTCCAATGACAAATGGTTCATTTACAACCTCTTTCATGGGACTCTCAACCTTCTTTAGCGATCCTGACCAGGTATTCTCTGACTTTAGAGCAATTCGAAATCAGATGGCAAAACGAATCAGTGCTCAAAATCCAAATTCTAATGGAGTAATTGACCCTGACACAGGCTTCCCTATTGGATATAATGGCGTCAATAAAGAGGTTTTAACCAGCGCCTTTTTAGCTACTTATGGCGGTCAAAACTCTGATAAAATTGATGTCTCAACCCCATTCCCAAAAATTCCGCTTCCTAACTGGAGATTGAACTACAACGGTTTGTCAAAAATTAAAGCTTTAAGCAAAATATTCCAAAACGTAACCTTGACCCATTCCTATGTTTGTACTTACGCAGTAGGTAACTTCACAACCAATGTGAACTATAAAGAAGATAAGAATGGAAATCCTACTGAAAGAGATGCTTTAGGTAACTTTATTGCCGAAAGGGACTTTAAACAAGTTTCTATCAATGAACAATTTGGCCCATTTATCGGTTTTGATATGACGTTGAAAAACAGTATGATTTTAAAAGTGGAATACAAAAAAGGGAGAAATGTATCTTTAAGTTATTCCAATAACCAGATCACTGAAATCACTTCCAATGAACTTTCCGTTTCTGCCGGGTACCGTTTTAAAGATCTTAAACTTGGCTTAGTTTTCTCCGGTGAACGTAGAGAAACAGTTAGTGATTTGAATATAACTGCCGGGCTAGCAATTAAAGATAATAAAACTGTTTTGAGAAAAATTGAAGAAAATCAAAACCAAATCTCAGCCGGTATGATGAATATTGCCATTAATGTTTCCGCTGATTATCAAATCAGTAAAATGGTCGGGTTAAGGTTTTATTATAACCAAACAATTAATAATCCATATTTGGATTTACAATACGACAACATGAATATCGAAACCGGAATTAGTGTCAGACTCCTATTAACACAATAACCTCATAAGAACTATACACATCAATGATTACTATTAATAAACTTTCCATTAACTTTTCCGGTGATTTCCTATTTAAAGATGTCTCCTTTGTAGCCGGAGATTACGACAGAATCGGTTTAGTTGGCAGAAATGGTGCCGGAAAATCCACTTTATTGAAGATCATTCACAAATTAATTGAACCTGAATCAGGCTCAATGGTGATCACATCAGGATTTAAAACAGGGTATCTACCTCAAGAGATGGCCTCAAACTTCCAGAAAACAGTTTGGGAAGAGACCCTCTCCGCTTTTACAGAACAGAAAACTTTAGAGAAAAATATTGCAAAAACGACTAAAATCCTCTCCGAAAGAGAAGATTACGAATCAGATGAATATATTCAACTCGCCCAACAATTAGCTGATTATACCGATCGTTTTCACATGTTAGGTGGACATACGATGGAGGGAGATACTGAAAAAGTTTTGCTTGGACTAGGTTTTAAAGCAACCGATTTCTCTCGTTTATTATCCGAATTTAGCTCCGGATGGCAAATGCGTGTTGCTTTAGCTAAAATTCTGCTTCAAAAACCCGAAATCATCTTATTGGATGAGCCAACGAATCACCTGGATATAGAATCTATTCAGTGGTTAGAGGATTATCTCGCTATTTATGACGGGTGTTTAATTTTAGTTTCTCACGATAGAACCTTTTTAGATCGCGTAACCAACAGAACGATTGAGATCACTTTTGGTTCAATTCAGGATTACAAATGCAGCTATTCCGACTATGTTGAACAAAGACTCGAAAGAATCGAGATCCAACAATCTGCTTACGAAAATCAACAAAAAGAGATCGCTCAGATTGAAAAGTTTATTGAGCGTTTCCGGTATAAGGCAACGAAGTCTAAGCAAGTTCAAAGTAGAATCAAATTGCTTCAGAAAATGGATAAAGTAGAAGTGGAAGACTTAGACCAATCGGCTATTTCGTTTAAATTTCCGCCTGCTCCCCATTCCGGTCGTATTACCGTTGAAGCCAAAAATCTGAATTTAGGATACGGAACTAAATGTGTTTTAGAAAATATTGACATGCACCTGGAAAGAGGCGAAAGAGTTGCTTTTGTTGGAAAGAATGGGGAAGGTAAATCAACTTTTGTAAAAGCAATAGTTGGTGAATTGCATCCTCAGAAAGGATCACTTCAACTAGGCCATCAAGTGGTCATCGGTTATTATGCCCAAAATCAGGCACTTTTACTTAATCCTAATAAAACAGTCTTTGAAACAATTGACGACGTAGCATTAGGAGATATCAGACCCAAAATCAGAACTATTCTAGGTCGATTCCTTTTTTCAACCGAAGATACGGAAAAGAAAGTCTCTGTATTATCAGGTGGCGAAAAATCACGTCTGGCATTGGCCAAACTGCTCCTGTCTCCTTTTAATCTTCTGATTCTGGATGAGCCAACCAATCACTTGGATATGCAGTCTAAGGATGTGCTTAAAAATGCACTACTGCAATACGAAGGCTCCATGATTCTGGTTTCCCATGATCGTGACTTTTTAGAGGGTCTGACCGATAAAATCTTTGAATTTAAAGATCAAAAGATTAAAACCTTCATAGGGGATGTTTTTGAGTTTCTGGAAAAGAAAAAAATGGATTCTTTGTCTGAATTTCAAAAAAGGAGTATCGAAAATGGATTAGAAAACAAATCAACATCTTCCAACAAAGAATCTTACGAGAAAAAGAAAGAGCAAGATGC
>DAONEU010000038.1:0-15933 GCA_035403245.1 Bacteroidales bacterium
CAACGACATCAAGAGTTTGCTCACGAAAAAGAAATGAGTTTGAATTAGCAAATTAACAAATTTGTGAATGAGCAAATGTACAAATTGGACTAAGGACAAAATGCCAAGGACTATCCTGAACCCTGGAACCTGAACCAATCTTAACTTTTCACTATTCACTATTAGTTATTCACTCTTTTGGGCATTCCCCTTTGGTTGCGGTAAAATACAATGAACCCTCAAGCTAATAATCTTTCTAACTTCATTTTCCATTTTTCCCAGTCTTTCATTTCTTTGGTCTGTAAATCAAAAAAAATATTAGAGTGGTAATGATGAATTAAATGGCACAGTTCGTGAATGATTACATATTCAATACACCCTTTTGGAGCTTTGATCAACTCTGGATTTAAAATAATTTTTCCTTTAGGTGTGCAACTTCCCCATCGTGTCGGCATATCTCGAAGTACAATTGAAGTTGGTTCGATTTTGTACTTTTTGAATTTTTCTATGAGTGGTGTAGCAATGGCTTTAAATTTGGCCTTTGCGTGTTCAAGATACCAACCTTGCAATAAATCTTTTGCTCTTGATTTTTCTTTTGCTATTACAATAATGAATTTCCCTTTTAACTTTACCGATTCCTCGTGACCAATTTCAACCTGCAACCGATATTGTCTTCCTAAATATAAATGTGTTTCTCCACTAATAAATTTACGCTGAGGTGTCCTTGGTTGAAATGAAAGAAAGTAACTTTGTTGTTTTATGATCCAAGGTGCTTTCTTTCTGATTTTCTCTGTTACCTTTTCTATAGAAGAGTCGAAAGGAGCTTTTACTAGTACATCCATTTCCGGTGTTATTGTAATACCTAGCGATTTTCTGTCGGAATATTCTAACTGAAAAACAATGGTTTTGCTTCCAAATTGAATTGAATCTTTCATTACTTATAACGAATTTTTGCTACTTCAATACAGTCGTCAACAATCTTGTCCATTTCGGAAAAAGAGATGTTTATATCATATTTATTTCTTACTTCGTCAATGAGATAGTCCCCAATTTCAATAAACAATTTTCCTGTAATGTTAGTTTTATATTGCCAATCAACTATAGGCTGACCATTATCCAATATAGTTTGTTGAATTATATTGTCAATTTGTAAAGCTGTTTGTGTTGATACTTCTTTGCGTATAACATTATCTTGAATTTTTTCTGCAAGTGCTTCAACAGTCAACCCGAAAAAAGCTTTTGCTACATCTCGATTTTTTAATTGTTCCGGAATATCATCGTCTGTATGAGCTAAAACATGGTTCATGATATCTTGAACCCTACTTAGATAGAGTGCTTCACTAATTCTTTTGGCTTCATATTCTGCAATAGTCTCTTTTAACATTTGTGAGAATTTTTTATAGAATGCCGGATCTTCATCCATCTTTTCACTGATGTGTTTGGAAGTTCTACTGGCAATTTTATCTGCCTTGGCAACTTTACCGGTTGTGTTTTCGACTTCCTGCTGAAACTTATCCTTGTCAAAAATGTTCACTAATTCCGTGATGGTTTCTATTTTCTCAGTAGTGATATGAGTATCTATTAATTTTTGAATTTGCCCTTCATATTGCTTGTAGTCAATGGTATCACTATATCTTTCCATTACAGCGATACGAAGTTTCATAAATATAGTCAAATCTTCTTTATAACGATTGATCGTTTTTTCTTCAACCTCTTTGTGGAATTGAATAGATGATAAAGCTAATTTAAAACTTTTAGCAAAAGTCGCTAACTTATCGTAAAACAATATTCGTATAGCTTCATCTTTTAGTAGTTGTTGATACGCTTCAGCATCTCGTTTGTTAGCAATTGTTTTAAAAATATCCCAAAGATTAGAATGGTTTTGAGGTAATTTTTTTATCTCATCTTTAACATTGGTGAGTGTCCCTTCCAAATCATCGTCATCAAAATCTTTAAAAGAGGAATACAACAACAATGCATCATCTAGATTTTCAATAACTCCATAATAATCAATAATATACCCAAATTCTTTATCGGGATAAATTCGGTTTACCCGTGCAATGGCTTGCAGTAATTTATGACTTTGTAAATTTCTGGTGAGATATAAAACAGTGTTTTTGGGTTCGTCAAATCCTGTAAGGAGCTTATCAACAACAATAATGATTTCAGGATCTTTCTGATTTTTAAAACGATTGATGATATTCTTCTCATAGCTTTTAGCATTCCCATGTTCATTCATCATTTTTCTCCAAAATTGGTTTACTTTTTCAGATGATTTTTCATAGACACTATCTTCACCTTCTCTTTCATCAATAGATGATATCAATACTTCACTGCTTACAATATTTATATCATCCAAGTATTCTTTGTATTTGATGGCATTCACTTTTTTATCGCAAACCAATTGTCCCTTGAATGGAGTACTATCTTTCCAATTATTACGAAAATGATAACTGATATCCCAAGCAATCATGCGCATTTTCTGCTCCGCTGAGTTCAAGTGATCATACCGGGCGAACTTCTTTTTAATATCTGCTTTTTGGTATTCATTAAGTGGTTCAGCGACCATCCCGAAAAAAGTATCTATAGGACTTGCATTCACGTCTTGTAATGCTAATCTTCCTTCATAGAGTAGTGGGACAACTGCTTTGTCGGTGACCGCTTTGTCCACGGTGTAGTCATCTATTAATCCGCCAAATTTTTCTGCTGTACTTTTATCTTTTTTAAAAAGTGGTGTTCCGGTCATAGCAATGAAACAAGCGTTGGGTAAAGTTTTTTGCATGTCGATATTAAAAATACCATGTTGCGTTCTATGTCCTTCATCAACTAAAACAAAAATATCCGGGCTTTCTAAGGGTTTGCTTATTTTTTTAACCGCAGCCACGAATTTATTGATGATGGTGGTAACAACAGCATCGCTTTTACTTTCCAATAATTCAACCAAGCGTTGCCCGGTTGTTGCATTCTCAACAAATTTGCCACATTTACGGAACGTCCCTGTAATCTGATTATCTAAATCGGTACGATCAGTTACCAAAACAATTTTGGGATTATGAATTGTTGGTTCTAAGGCAATTGCTTGAGCGAGCATCACCATGGTTAGAGATTTTCCACTCCCTTGGGTGTGCCAGATTACGCCCCCTTTTCGTTTACCATGTTCTATGTTTCTGATCCGTTGCATAGATTTTTTGACTGCAAAAAACTGTTGATAACGGGCAATTTTTTTCTCTCCATTGTCAAATAAAACAAAATTAAAAACAATCTCCATCAATCTTTCAGGTCTGCACAATCCATATAAATACACATCCTGTTCTGTTAATTGGATCTCTTCTTGCTCTAATGCTTCAAAATATTGACGTACATATCTGAAACGATCTTTAAAAATTTGTTCTTTAACCCCATTTGAAATCGGTTTGTTTTTGAGCTCCTGCAAATTGGTTTTGTATCGCTCTTCTTCTTCCTTATTATTAAATTTCTCTTTCCATATTGCCCAAAACTTCTCCGGTGTAGCATTGGTTGCAAAAGAGGCTTCTTGCGATGCAATACTCAGTATGAATTGAGAATACACATATAAATTACGAATTCCATCTTCCTGTTGACTCCGAAGATGCTGGCTAATCGCTTGTTTCAATGGGTCTTTCATATCCGGTCTTTTGCATTCGATAATACATAAGGGGATCCCATTTATAAATAGCACCAAATCTGGACGATAATGCTCTTTGCTTGTGCTACGCATTACGCAGTATTCTTCTGTTACATGAAACACATTGTTGTTGATGTTTTTCCAGTCAATGTATTGAAGCGTAAAACTTTTTTTGTCACCATCAATACTTTGTTCCAAAGAGTGACCTAAAGTAATTAGATTATACGCTCTTTCACAGGCTGCAATATAACCATCATTCATAGGAAGGTTCTTCAAAGCTAAAATTCCACGTTCAATATTTTCATCAGTAAAAATGCCTGTTTTAGTAGCACTCACTTTGATGCTATTGATCTCCTTTAACTGCTTTCGTAAAACATCTTCCAGCAAAACGTTTGTAGTTTTACCCCCTCTTTGTCTGTCGGCTTCATCCGGACTTAAATAAATATAACCCAAATTTACCAGTAATTGCAATGCCGGAATCTGGCTGATATGATCTTCTTTAAAGCTTGGTATTTCCATAATTTTTAATTTTTTTGAGAATTGAATCTCTAATAAATCTCTAATAATCCTCTAATAAATCTCTAATAAATTCTCTCTTAAATTTTTTCAATTTTACTTCTTAAGAGACCATTTTGGTTTACTAAAACTCCCTTTATTCTCAATTCTTCCATCTTTTAGATACTAAATTATCCCATACAGAGAATTGAATCCTGCATGGTTTTCATCCTCTTTGGAGAATAGAAATCCTGTTTTGGAGAATTATTATAAATTTTTAAATAAATGTTATACAACATAATAAACAAATTTAGTATATGATTTTGGAGAAATAAATATCTGTTTTGGAGAATTTATATTATTTACGATTTCCATATTTTGGAGAATTTTAAGTTGCTTTTGGAGAATTGCCCGACCCATACTTAATATTGATTCTTTTTTAGTATCAAAATGCTTAGAAGCTTTTTCAGCATTTTCTCTTTTTGAATCCCAACCGCCTCTATCGGGATTAGGAACAACATGAATTTCTTTACGTGGCATAGCTACTATTTTTTAAATTTCATTAATTCAATTTCTGCACAAATTTTATCAATTACAAGTTTTAATACTTTATCTAACTCACTGTTTTCTGAATAATTTGCAGGAGCAATATAATCAGCTCTGTTATGAATAACTAGATCTTCACATATTTGTTTTGGAAATTTTCGTTCCTTTAACAAATTCTCTAAGTCCGGAAGAAATAATGTAATGTTCAATAATTAGCCCTTTTTTCTTTGCATAATCGTTAATTCGTTCAAAATAATCTTCGACTCCTTCGAATAAGGTTATGTTCTTTCCATAATTGATAAAATCACTCTTTCTTATTGGAAAACCTTTGTTTTTTGCTTCTTCTATTGTTAATTGCATGTATGCTAGAATTTCATCCATATCATGCTCCATGGCCTTCTTTTTTGCTTTTCCCCAAAATATTTTTGGATCAATTCCTAAAGCAGGAAGAAAATTGTGTTCTTGCATATTTCCCGGAGCAAGAGTTCCGTCAAAGTCGTATGCTATCGCAATTCGATTCATTTTTTTTACCATTCTTTTATATATTCGTTAATACTAATTTCTTTTTTTATTAATTGCTGGATAATGGCATTTTTTTGCTCTTTGATTTTGTTTTCAAGTTCATTCTTTTCACATCTAATTGAAATATATTGAAACCGATCTTTATATTCTTTCGTTATCTTTTGAGCTAAATAATCACACAGAGCTAGTCTATTTTTTGGAGCTTTGTTTTCATGATAGAAATAGTGAATGATAATGATATTTAATTCCGGATTTTGCTCTAGGTAAGGATATAGCTTTAATACATTTGTATTTGGATGTTTTTGTCCTTTTTCACATTCTAGCATTAAGAGTTTATTATCAGATAATGTACAATAATTATCAACCTCACCCCATTTTCCCAAATAAAATTCTTTATTACAGAAAATAACTCCAAGAACTTTGGCAATAATATTTGAAATTTCAATATTTTCTTTTGATGTGTTTTTCATATTTAATATTTAATTCTCACTTTCCCTGTCAACAACACCTGCATCAACCCCTTTTTCTGTTCCTTTAATTTCTCCACTTTGGCTTTGAGCAAGCTTATCTCTTTATCTGCAGCCTGCAATACTTCAGCAATAGCGGTTTGTTCTTCTCTTGGGGGTAGAACAACATTCAATTTCATTAGATTATTTTTAGATAAATTAAATCTTGTAGCCCCTTGAGAAAGCTTATTGATTTCTGTCCTAAATGCTTTTGCTCTTAAAAAGTAACTGCTAAATTCCGGAACCAATGTATTGAAGTTGAAAAGTCGGAAACCAAAACAGAAGCTATTTAAATATAACTCATCAATTACTTCCAGCATTACAGAGGCCATTCCAACTTCATCAGGAGTTTCTGATGAAACAGTAAAAAAGATATCACCATATCTAACCTTATTTTGATTATCCAATTCAGTAATTTTAACATAATCAAAATTTGAAATATCAATTCGAGCATTATTGAAAATATTCAAATATGGAATATAAGGTTTACCTTCCCCAAAATCATCCTTGTTTTTACCAGTAAGTCCTGAGTAGGTTTTTCCCAGACTACCTAAATGAATTTCCTTCCACTCCCCATCAAACCCCTTCAATCTCATTTTCCCGGTTAGAAGATTTTGCATCAGCCATTTTTTGCGGAGTTCTTTTTGTATAATAAGTTGTTCGGTTTTGTGGATCGCTTCATCCCAAGTACTGAGAACCCGAGCTATCGCTTTTTGCTCAGTTTCGCTTTTTGAAATTACAAGTTTAAACTTTCTAACATCCTCTGAACTTACAGCTGTAAATGTACTACCTTGCTCAATTTTTCTCCATTTTTCTTCACAATATATCAAAAGTTGAAATAAATACTCTTTGTCAATTTTTTTTGGTTTTATAGCACAAACTCCTCTTCCTATACATGACTTAAATGTTGCTTCACCAATATTTCCAACTGGTGCTCTTACGGATAAAATTAAATCTCCTTCATTACAAACCTTTGTGAGTTGAGTTGTAAAATAACGTATAAAAGACTTTCTATTTTTCATATCAGTATTACCTTGAATTAATGGCAATCCTGCTCCACTTTCATTATAATTATCTGAATCCGGAGACTGTCCCATATTAACAAAGGCTATTTCTCCTAATTCTCTCACCTCCCAATCACTAGGAATTTCTGTATTATAAAAAGGTTTTGTATTTTTTGTTTCAGTTTGCATCTCCGAATTGTTTTTTGTTTATATTTCCTACCAAAGATTTTAATTGTTGTATAGCAATTGTATTAAGTTTTAGCAGGCGTTCGCCCTGTGATAATCCCATCCGGATAAATTCGGCATTCATACTTTCCAGATTTGCCAAAACCAATAGTTGTTCAATTGTGCTATAATCCCTTACATTACCATCTTTGTCAGGGTTGGCTTTTCGCCATTGTTGTGCTGTTTGACCAAACATGGCTACATTTAGTATATCAGCTTCATTGGCATAGATGTGTTGTTCTTGCTCCTTAGTGATGTTGGCAGGAATGATGTTTTCTTTGATGGCATCGGTATGAATACGGTAGTTTACTTTCGATAAGGTTCTGTTCAGATTCCATTCCAATGAAAGTCTCTGGGTTTCCTCTTCTTTCAAGCGTTGAAATTCCTTTATAAGATACATTTTGAATTCGGGACTTAACCAACTTCCAAATTCAAATGCTAAATCCTTATGAGCATAAGTGCCTCCACCGTATCGTCCAGATCTCGATTGTATGCCAATAGCATGTGTTGCTTCTACCCATTTTTTGGGTGTCAGACGAAAACTATTGAGTCCTGCTTCTTTTTTAAAGGTGTCGAATTCGACACCTTTAAAATCAGGATTATGAATTTGTTCCCAAATGCCTAAAAATTCGATAGTGTTTCGATTACGCATCCAGTTGTAAATCAGATCATCACCGCCAAATTTGTTAGCCATGTCAGTTAGGCAAATATAATCATCTTCCTTATGTCTTAAAATAGTGATGGCAGCTCCTTGTACATTAATAGTTGATTTTTTCTCTTTTGCCATGGTTAATCAATTAATTGCTTTAAATAAACTTCAATCTCACTCTGCACTTGAACTAATTCCATTTCAAGCTTTTCAATTTCTATTTGTACTGCTGCGATGTCCACTTCTGCTTCCTCTTCAAAGGTGTCCACATAACGGGGAATGTTCAAATTAAAATCGTTTTCCTGTATCTCCTCGAAAGTTGCCACGTAACTGAATTTTTCTTCCGCTACCCCTACTTGTAAATTACCTGCTGAAAAATCACGATAGGTGTTTACAATATGTTCAATGTCACCCTCGCGGAGTCTGTTTTGGTTTTTAGCACTTTCGTAATGTTTACTGGCATCTATAAATAATACGTTATTACTGCTTTTTTGTTTGTTAAAGATCATAATAGCAGCGGGAATACCTGTACCAAAAAACAGATTAGAAGGAAGCCCAATCACAGCTTCAAGTAAATTATCTTCAATGGTACGTTGGCGAATCCGTCCTTCACTACTGCCACGAAACAATACACCGTGTGGTACTACTACACCCGCTTTTCCTTGCTCATTCAGTGTTTCAATCATGTGACTGATAAAAGCCCAGTCTCCTTTACTTTTGGGTGGAACTCCTCTCCAAAAACGATTATATTTATCGGTTTCAGGGTCGTAACTTATGGTTGTTTTGTCTCCCTCTTTGTCTTCAATTTTTCCCCATTTATCTAATGAAAATGGTGGATTTGCCACAACGGTATCAAACTTCATTAAGGTATCCCCCTCTTTCAATTTTGGATTTCGGATGGTATCTCCCCAACGAATGGTTGCATTATCAAAACCATGCAAAAACATATTCATAACAGCCAATGCCCATGTACTTCCGTTGGCTTCTTGTCCGTAGAGTGAAAAATTGTCTGAACCTACCTCTTCGCCGGCTTTAATCAAAAGTGAAGCTGAACCACAGGTTGGATCACAAATTCGTGAACCGGGTTTAGATTTGGTAAGCTTGGCAATAAGGGTTGAAACTTCCTTTGGGGTAAAAAATTCACCCGCTTTTTTTCCGGCATCACTGGCAAAATTTTCAATCAGGAACATATAAGCTCCTCCAATGATGTCGTTTCCATCCAAATGGGAAGGACGTAAGTCTAATTTATCCGATTTAAAATCGATCAAAAGGGTTTTCAATCGTTGGTTTTTGTCTTTGGGTTCACCCAGTTTGCTACTGTTAAAATCTATATTCTGGAAAATTCCTGCTCCATCTTCACTATATAGTTTTTCACGATTGGCTTCTTCCAAGTCGGTGAGTGCGATGTTGATCAGTTCTCCAATGTTGGCTTCATTGCGATGTTCATACAAAAATTTATAATGACTTTGATTCGGAACTATAAATCTTTCGTGTTGCATGGCTCTTTTGGCACGTTCTTTATCACCATCATATTTTTTTAAGTAGCTTTCCATTTTATCATCATGAACATCACTAAGATATTTGATAAAAAGCATAGTAAGAACATAGTCTTTGTAAACGCTGGGATCAATACTTCCTCTAAAGGTATCGCACGCTTTCCAAACAGCATCGTTAATCTCTTTCTGAGTTATTTTAGTCATCATATTTATTTTATTATATTAAAAATTTGTTTTTGAATTTGGTTATCTCTAAGTGTTTCAATTTTTTGCTTCAAAGTTTTTTCCCTATTTCGAAGTTCTGTAATTTGTAGAATAATTTTTTGTGTATCAATACTTGGAACAGAAATTTCTAAATTTTCTAACACTTGTTTTGAAATGGATGGAATTGAAGTTCCTAATGCCTGACCTTTCAATTCTTTTTGAATAGAGTGGCTATTAAGAAGCCATACTAAATAATGGGGTACTATTTTTTTATCGGTTATTCTAATAACAAAAAAAGAGGTTGAAGCTACAGCTGCTTCATTATGGTTTTCAAAAACGGTGGCAAAATTTTTGTTACCTTTGGCAGCAAAAAGCACATCACCCTCTTTTAATAGGTGTTTTTCAGAAATACTTTCAGCTTTCAAGTCCGGATGTAAAACAGTTTGTAATTGTCCAAACTCATCAAAATGTTTGGATTGTAGATAAACCAAATCACCAGAACCGGATGGTTTTGCAAATAATCCTGTTTGAATAGTCGTGATATTTTTTATTAAAGTTTTCAAAATATTTTTTTAAGTATTGACACTACAAAAGTACAACAAAATTTTTAAATTGTCAAGTATTTTTGAAAATATTTTTAAGTATAAGGACTACAAAATGTTATAAAACTTTAATATTTCTTATTTCTCTAGCAAAAACCGAAGGTTTTTTCGCGTTAGCTCGAAGGCCAAGTACCCCGCAAGTTGAACAGCTTAGTGGTGCACGAGACGGACAGAGCGACGAAGGAGCTCCTGTACGGCCGATGCACCACTTGCTGTGAAACGAGGAGTACAGGCCGGAGAGCGACGGCGAGCTTGCGAGCCGGAACGCCCAAAAGAGTTAAGAGATAAGAGTGAAGAGTTAAAAGTTTAAGAGTTGAAGGGTTGAAAGGTTGAAGAGTTTAAGGGTGCTTCAACTTTTAAACCTTTAAACAGCGAAGCGTTAAACCTTTAAACCTTAAACCTTTCAACAGTTTGTCTGTAGTCTGTAGACTTTTGTCCTTCGTCTTTTGTCCTTCGTCCTTAATTCAGCTTCGACACCATGATCTGTAGGATCAGGTCATCGGTTTCCTGCATACCCGTAGAACCAATCTTCGCAAGGTTTTTTATGGTTTTTTCGATATCTTTGTCGATAATGCCGTCGTTTTCTGAGATGCATACATTTTCCATCGCCAACAAGACTGATTGTACTGCTGAGGAAACCCCGGAGGCCACTTTTAAGGCACACCCGATCTTGGCACCGTCACAAACCATCCCCGTCATGTTGCCAATCATGTTTTTGATCGCATAACAAACCTGCTCGTAACTCCCTTCCGATAACAACACAATCCCGCAAGCTGATCCGATAGAAGCTACAACTGCACCACATAAGGCGGATAAACGTCCCAGCTGACCTTTGATATGGATGGTGATCAGATGGCTCATCATCAATGCCCGCGCTAACTCCTCCTGAGAACTTAAAAAAGTCTCTGATGCTGCAACAACAGGCATGGTAGCTGTAATCCCCTGATTTCCACTTCCGGTATTGCTCATCGCCGGTAAGATACTTCCCGCCATTCTAGCATCCGACGCTGCTGCAGTCATCGCCATCGAATTTGTCAATAAACCAAATCCTAAAATATGTTTGTGAATATTGGAATGGATCGTTTTCCCTACTTGTAAACCATACTCATGTTTTAATCCTTCCTTGGCCAATGCTTTATTTAGATCTACGGCCTGTAGAATAAACTCTATGTCTTTATACTCCACTTCGTGAACAAAATCCCAAATTGTTTTGACATCTAACTGAAGATCTAAAATGGCATTCGACTCCTCTGTTTTGTGAATAGAACAAAGCCCTTTTTCTGAAGTTCCTGTGCAGTCGTTGTATATGATTTGACCATCAAAATCGAAGTAAACAATGTTGTCATGCTCATCTTGAATGATGGTTTTGGATGTGTGTTCTCCCGATTTGCAAACCGCACAAATGTATAATTTCTTAGCTGTGATCGCCATGGAGATGTTTACAGCACCTTGAGTCACCAAGTCTTTCGCTTGAGCAACTGCTTTTGTATCAATATCTTTTAAAACTTCTAAGTTGTATTCCGTTTTTCCACAGATCATGGATAACGCGGCTGCAATATCTAAACCAACCATACCGGTGCCAGGAATACCAACTCCCATCCCATTTTTCAGAATATTGGAACTCACTTCAACCTCAATTTTCTCGGGTGTAAATCCATTTTCTTTCATGATTTCACACGATTTAGCCACCGCCAAAGCGACTGCAATTGGCTCTGTACAACCCAATGCAGGCTTCACTTCACTCTTCACCAGTTGAATAATGTCACTTATTCTTTCTTTATTCATAGAATTTTTCTTTCTTTAAAATTTTTGGCAAAAGTACAGAAAATGGCCGAATTATGACCATTTTGATCTCAATAGAATAAAAGATAATTCTATAATTGACTTATAATCAAATAAATGTGAATTTATAATTCTTCTTTAATCTCCAGAAGAAACTCTTTGATATTTTTTAAGGTTTGCACCAGATCCGCTTTGGAGAGCTGGTCCACAAATTTTGCCCCTTTTATGGCATCTTTGGCCCCTTGTAATGTGTACCCTTTTTCTTTGGTTAAATGATAAATCGTACGGATCGTTTCGATATCCTTTTTGGTAAAATATCGATCCCCTTTTTTATTTTTGTAGGGTTTAATGACATCAAACTCTTTTTCCCAAAAACGTAACAATGAAGGATTTACGTTAAACATCTGTGCAGTTTCACTGATGCTGTAATACGATTTTTCGGTCTCTTCCATAAGTTATTCCTCCCTTTCAAGGGCTCTTCGGTTATCTTTTTCTTTGATACTTTCCCTCTTATCATACATCTTTTTACCTTTTGCCAAGGCAATATCTAATTTGGCGTATCCTTTTTCATTGATGTAAAGCAATACCGGAATAATGGTCATCCCCCTCTCATTCAACTTGATCAACAGTTTTTTAATCTCTTTCTTCTGAAGCAACAACTTTCTGGCTCTCCGAGGCTCGTGGTTATTATAACTTCCATTCGCATACTCTGTGATGTGCATGTTATTGACGAACAATTCCCCATTCGTAAAAGAACAATAGGCGTCCGTGATATTGGCTTTTCCGGCTCTGATCGATTTAATCTCGGTTCCTGTTAATACAATGCCGGCGGTGAGTTTAGTTAATAAAAAGTACTCAAACTCGGCTCTCCGGTTTTTGATAGATATGGTAGTTTGTGCTTTTCCTTTTGACATTGTCGTAATCATCTGATTTAATATGCAAAAATACAAAATATTATCCTTCTATTCGCATTCTGTATTTTCCTTTTTTGTACTTTTGGGAAAACACTACTCAAATGCTACTCGATAACTTCCCCATACTAAAATTGCTTGTTCCGTTTGTTTTTGGCATTTTCGGCGGTTATTTTACACCTATAAACCAAAATGGGGCGCTATTGTTCCTTTCTCTGGAATTCATCCTTCTGATTTGGATCCTCCTTTTGAGGCAAAAAACATCATTTTTGAACCAAAAAGTGCTTTTTGGAGCGGTGATGGTTTTCTATTTTTTGGCGGGATTTTTGTTTACTTTTTTCCGTTTTTATACAACAACCTCTCTGAACCAAACGATTCTCGAAGATGAAAAAGTGAGAATCGCAGAGGTGATCGATCCCATTTTTGAACGGGAAAAAACCATGAAAACCATCATAAAAACCGATGAAAACAAGGTCTTAATCTATATTCAAAAAGATTCTAACGCACTAAAACTGCAACCGGGAGATTTGATTCTTATTCAAGCAAAATTCAAGAAAATAGAAGCTCCTAAAAATCCGGATTCTTTTGATTATCAAACTTATATGCAAAGAAAAGGGATCTCTCTTACAACCTACGTTTCTAATCAAAACTGGTCCTATTATGGTCGAAATCAATCTTTTAATCTGACCTATTGGGCTTATAAAATCCAACAACGATTATCGAAAATATTTCGGGATCACGGCCTCAAAGGGGATGAGTACCAGGTGGCAGCTGCGATCCTTCTAGGAAATGATGATACGATGGAGCCGGAGTTAAAAGCCGTTTACAGCAATGCCGGTGTGAGCCATATTTTGTCTGTTTCCGGAATGCATGTCGGCATTATTTTCATGATCCTGAATTATTTGCTTCTTCCCTTAGACTGGAACAAAAAAACAAGATATCTGAAAACAGGAATTTTGTTTTTTTCTATCTGGTTATATTCCGCCATCACCGGCTTGTCTCCCTCTGTGATTCGCTCTGCTACCATGTTCTCTTTTGTTCTGATTGGTGCCGTTCTGAAGCGAAAAACCAATATTTTTCAAAGTCTGTATGCTTCCTTATTTATCATACTGGTTTTTAATCCACTTCTAATTTTTGACGTAGGTTTTCAGTTGAGTTATCTGGCTGTTTTTGGGATTGTGATCTTTCAGAAACCCATTGGAAATTTAGTGCATCCTAAAACCAGAATCGGGAACTATTTCTGGTCCCTCTGTAGCGTCTCGCTAGCGGCTCAGATCTCCACTTTTCCGATCTCCATTTTCTATTTTCATCAGTTTCCGAACTACTTTTTGCTCGCCAATCTGTTTGTTATCTTCCTCTCTTTCTGCATCATGATTTGCGGAACGGCGGTGCTGGCGGTTAGTTTTATTCCCTCCTTATGTGATCTCCTCTCCAAAATTTTAAACCTCCTGATTCATTGGATGAACGGCATCACAACAGCGATTCAGGAGCTGCCGGGTGCCTTATCTGAAAATCTTTCCCTTTCCACGCTTCAGATGTTTTTGCTCTATGTATTGATTATTTTTTTGATGATCACTTTTCGGTACAAAAACAAGAAAACGCTTTTTGCATCCCTTTTAACGTTGATGTTGTTTTTGATTCTCCTCACTTTCGACTCCTATAAAACATTTCATCAATCTCAGTGGATGGTATTCTCGATACCCAAAGAGAACGCGTTGCTCTTTCACGATCATGGAAACACCATTTTGTTATCTGAAACCATGGTTGATCAGGAGAACGCAACTTATCGGTTTTCGATCCATAATTTTGTCACGAAAAACAGAATGGATCCGGTTTTTTTGAGTTGGAATCAAGACACCCTGATAGGCGATTTTTACAAACGAGGGGATCTCATTTTATTCAAAAACAAAAAAATACTACTCTTGACCTCTTCAACAAATATAGCCTCCTATTCTAGGATTCCTTTTGATTATGTTTATTTGGTTGATCCAAAAATAAACATGGTCACTATTTTAAACAGTGTTCATTGTAAAAAGATTATTTGGGGAGAAAAAATACCGATTTACTTAGAGAAACGATGGATAGAGTGTTGTAAAACTAATAAAATTTCATATCACTCCACCCGGGAGAAGAGGGCGTTTCATCGAACTTTAACGTTAAACGTCGAACGTTAAACGTTCGACGTTCAACTTAGTGCTCCAAAAAATTCGAAAAATTGTCAAATTTTGATCTAATCAAGATTGTTTTTTTCAATTTAAAAACTATTTAATTTTTTTGTATTATTGCAAAAGAAAAAATAGTAAAAATATTGAGCAAATAAAAATTTCAAATCCAAATAATTACAACCTAAAAAGTGTATCTATATGAAAAAGAACATTCTTAAGTCTAGAATAATCGCAGTAATCATGTTAGTATTTTTATTGTATTCAAATTTTGGACAAATTGGGTATTCACAAGTCGTTCATACTGGAGTTATTTGGGTTGTTCCAAAACGAACTGATGCATATCCTGTGAATGGTAACCGAACTGGAAACAGTGGTTTAAATTTAGGTTTTGAAGATTTCCATGTTATTGAATACGTTTTTATAGATTCATTATATTTTTATGGAATGTTTGATGTTTATGGTAATCAATTAAAAAAACCTGTCTATCAAATCCGTTTACAAGAGGAATATGCACATTGGGAAATAAGTATGCTAGAACTTTTACACGATTGTTATCCAGGATTTTTTGAAGATTTTGCCTATCCATATTACAATCCATATAGCAATGGACAAACAATTACTACTGATAACGGACGAATTCTTTTAGAATTTGAAAACTATTATTTTGATCCAACACTATATCCACGTTCTACTACAAAATCTTATAATAAACCAATGAATTTAATATTAAAAAAATACGATATTAAATCTTATCAATATGTTCCAATTATCTATGATGGGGATACAGTTGCCAGATGGATTGATATAAAATGTCATTATCAAGATGCACTTCCATTGTATAATGATTTATTAAAAATTCATCATTTATATGAATATATTAGTATGACTGGTTCTTATATTTTTTTAGAACAATCGAATCCATGTGGTATTTATAGTGGCTTATCTACCCCTGAAGAACCCTCTTTAACTATTTTCCCAAATCCTGCAAATGATGAAATTACTATCTCAGGAGTAACACCTGAATCTGTTATGATGTATGATGTAATGGGAAAACTGGTCCTGTCAGAATTTGATACAGAAACGAATAAAATCGACATTAAAAAACTGCCGAATGGTCTGTATATCATAAAGATCATAACAGCTGATGGTAAACTCTTTACAAATAAAATAGTAAAGCAATAGAATAATTTCAATCGATATCGTT
>DAONEU010000039.1:0-2207 GCA_035403245.1 Bacteroidales bacterium
TTATTAAATTAACATAATTTTTTACAATAAAATTCATTTATTTATTAATTAAAAAACAGAGTACTTATGAAAAAATTTTTTATTTTTTTGGCCATTGCAATGACCATCAATCTTCTATCAGCACAAGATTTTGCGCTGAATCAAAATTCAACCTTTGATTTTAAAGGACTATATTTGAATCCAAAACCGCTTCCTTTCCAAGATAATCAATCAACCCAAGTTGAAAAAGTGGATCTTTTTGAATTCTTCAATGATAATGATCAAAATGTTTCATTTTCAAACAATACCAATGATAAAATGGAATCAATGAAAAAGGCAGAAAAAAATATAAAGGACCATGTACGGACCTTCTCTATTAATTGGTGGTGATTGGACCTGGGGTAAGAAAGTTGGTGTTGGGATTAATGCTGCTATTGGTGCTTCTTATTATATAAACGCTGTTAATTTTTTCCATTTCTTTCCAACAATGGATCTAGGATTTATTGTTAGAATATAGTTAATGATTTTTTTTGATTTTTACAAAAGGGTGTTAAGTTTAATACTTGACACTTTTTTTTTGTTCAGGCTTCGATAAAAACAAAATTAAAGAACCATCTCAACAATCACCATATTATGGTCTGATAGAAGAATCCCTTTCTTTTCCGGACATACTGTTCTGTAAGATTTGATTTTTATACCGGAAGAAACAAAGATATAATCAATTAAACAATATTGGTCAATTCCAACTTTCTTAAATCCTTGATAGGTGTATGGATCACCCTTTACTTTTTTTGCAATGGTTTTGCTGTCAATAAACATTTTCGTCATGATCTGATAAGTTTCTGAAGTGGGAGTGGAGTTAAAATCACCGCTGATGATAACAGGATGTCGAAATACTTTGTCTAAAGCTTTATAACTCATGAGTAAAGCACTATTTTCTTGAGCAATTTTGCCTATATGGTCAAAATGGGTGTTGAAAAAATAGAATCTTTGTTTTGTTTTGATATCTTCGAGGAGTATCCATGTGACAATTCTTGTACAAACAGCATCCCAACCTAAAGCGCCAACTGCCAGTGTATCAGCAGCCAAAACAAAAGTATTCCCTTCAATCATTTTGAATTTATTTTTTTTATAAAATATGGCAGCATACTCCCCCTTTTGCTGAAAATCTTCGCGCCCAACCCCATAATAGTCATAATCGGGTAACATCTTTTGAATATCAACAAGTTGTGTGTGTAAAACCTCCTGCATACCAATCACATCCAGGTTCTCTTTTTTTAAGGTTTGCTCCACTAAAGCTGTTCTATACTTCCATTCATTAATTCCATCCGCGCTGGTAGCCATTCTGATGTTGAAAGTGGCAGTTTTCAAGTTCAATCCGAAAATAGGAGAGAGGATCCCAATTAAAAGTAGGGTGATCAAAAGTGGTCTGGTGTTTTTCATAATGGTGGTTTTAATGCGACAAAAATACGAAATAATGAGCTAATGTGCCAATGTGCTAATGTGCTAATTGAAATATTTTCATTATTTTTGTGATAATAATAAATCAAGAAATCAATTGCAAAATTATGTTTGATCAACTGCATAAATATAAAGAGAATGACAATTTCTTTTTAACACCTGAAACAGAATTAGAATCACAATGCAATGCGCCAAAGGATAAGTCGGGTGTTTTTTTAGTTGTTGAACTAAAATACGGAAGGATAGAGATGGTCTATATCGGAAGCACTGAAATAAAAGATATGGAGAAATCAACACCTGGTGAGATTCCCAGTTTATTCGATACGATTGTTCATGGTTTACAATTTGAAAACCAGAGAAAAATATCATACAAACAGAAACTGATTGAAGAAAAAGTGGATGGGTATGATATTTATTGGTATGTAACAATTAACGATACGATCAAAGATAGTCCGACGATGGTGAAGGAGAAAATCTTAAAATATTACAAAAGTATATACGGCAAGCTTCCCCGCTGGAATAGAGTTCAACTATAGCCGATTGCTCGTGTGCTCGAATGCTCGATTCTTCACTCTTCACTATTCACTATTCACTATTCACTATTCACTCTTTTCTCGTCAATCACTTTGCAGATGTCTCCGAATACTTCTTCTACACTGCGCATGCCATCTATCTTGTATAATATTCCTTTTTGATTGAAATAGTTAATTAGAGGATAAGTCAAATTTTCATAATTGATGATCCTCTCTTTAATAACTTCAGGAGTG
>DAONEU010000039.1:2307-15908 GCA_035403245.1 Bacteroidales bacterium
AGGATAAGTCAAATTTTCATAATTGATGATCCTCTCTTTAATAACTTCAGGAGTGTCATCAGTCCTTCCTAACAATTCTGCCCTTTTAAATAAACGTTCTGCAACGATCTCATTGTCAACTTCCAAATAGATGGTCATATCAATATTGATAATATGTTCAAATCCAATACCTTCCATCATTTGAACTTGCTTTAGAGTGCGTGGAACACCATCCAAAATGAACCCTTTAGTATCGTTATGTTGTGAAAGATGATTAAAAAGCATGTTAAGAGTTAATTCATCAGGACAAAGTTCACCCCGATCAATGATAGATTTTGCCATAAGTCCTAATTCAGAACCTTCAGCAATCTCTTTGCGATATAAATCACCGGTTGAAACATGATTCAAGTTATAATGTTCTTTGAGTAAATCTGCTTGTGTTCCTTTACCACAACCAGGCGCTCCAAGTAGTGCAATGTTGAAAAATTGTTCGTGTTTCATAGTGAATTTATTAATTTTATAGCAATTTCTAATCAGACAATTGATATATATCGTTTAAATTTCTACCTAATCCGTCGTAATCCAATCCACGGCCAACAACAAATAGTCGCGGAATGGAGATTCCAATATAATGGATCGGTAACTCTTTTTTATAAGCTTCCGGTTTAAATGTCATCGTAGCCATTCGGATATCTTTTACATTGTGATTCTCTAATTCAGCAACAATATGTTCGTAAGTGTTACCGGTATCAACAATATCTTCTACAATGATGATCCTTTTATCAGTTAAATCTTCATTGATTCCAATCAAACTATTCATTTGTTCAGTACTTTCAATACCTGCATAAGAGGAGATTTTGATACAGGAAATAGTGCAGTCAATGGTCAATTTTTTCAATAAATCAGAACCAAAAATAATCGCTCCATTTAGAGTAATCAACAAAATGGGAGCATCGTCCTTATAATCATGATTGATCTGCTCAGCCACCTTTGAAATCGCTTGATCAATCTCTTCAGCCGATATGAATTTTCTGAATTTTTTATCTTTAATCTGGATTAATTTCATCTTTTTGAATATAAATTATTTAAATGCTTTTTCACTTAGACCATCTCCATTTATGGATAATTGGTCGATATAGGTAGGAACCTCTTTGCCAAGAAGTTTATCAACGTATATTTTAGCTAAATATTGACCTAACATAAAACCATGACCTCTTAATCCAATCAAGAGTCCTAAATCAGGATCTACGATATACCTAGGTTCAACGTAATAACCTGACCAGAAAGCCTGGAATGTTACGCCACCTAACTGTGGAATCCAATCCACAAAGATTTCAGAAACGATTTCCAAGAACTCTTTAGAATTATATTTTAAGTTTAATGCCGTTTCTAAAGCATCAACACCGGGAGATGCACACCCAATGATTTGTCCTGTTTCTCTAAGCTGTTGCCCATAAACGGCTGAGAATCCTTTATAATTTCTACGATCAATCAACATGTCCAAAGAATCCCCATTTTTACCCATCAATGGCAACCTTTTGGTAATAAATGCCTGATGCTTAACAGGATATAAACCGGTTTCAATATTTAATTGTTTAGCGAATTTATTGGCTCCATACCCTAAAGCATTCGCAAAATGGTCGCAATGATATTCCACATACTCTTTTTCATGATTCAAAACGAGCGCCATGAAACCGTTTGCTGTCTTTTGAACTTCCACTAATTGTGCATCCTCTAAGATAATTCCGCCATGTGCAATGCCAATATTTCTGATCGAATCCAAAACTAAACCTGGTGTAGCTTGCCAACAATCATGAGTGATCAATGCATGTTCATAAGTTTTTAATTCAGGATTGAAATATGGGGAGATCTCTTTTTGAAAATCCTTACGATCAATCATAAATGCATCAGACCAAGCCATTGACGCTTCTAGTGCTTTGTAGGTTTTTTCGTCATGAGCAAAACCAACATATCTGGTTTGTTTGAAATTGATATTACATACTTTTTGTAAATCTTTGAAGATTTCCTGATTGTGATTGGCAATATCAGCAATTTCAGGAACGGAGAAAGCAGGTCTTCCACCGGCAATATTTCTCCATGAAGATCCTCTTTCGTAGTTCACAAGTACCACATTTTTACCACTTTCCGCGAAATATCTAAACAAAGCGCTTCCAGCAATACCACCTCCGGCAACTAAAACTTCACATTTAACTTTCTTGGTAGCTTTTCCTTGAATATTGGTGATAAACTCTGATGCTTCATTTTTTGGATATAACTCACTCATATTAACTTGGTTAGAGAGTGGTCCACGAGGAGTAGCATCACCAACCAATTCAATTCCTTTGCTTCTGAGTAATTGTCTGGCTCTAGGGATACAACGTTTTCCACGGCAAGGGCCCATCCCGATTCGAGTGATGTGTTTTAACTCATCAACAGAGATCATGGACCTGTTTCCAATCGATTTGAGAATATCTTCAATTTCAACATCATCACAATGACAAACATAGGTTGGTGCCTCAGTTTTATCATATAATGAGTTGATATTTAATGGTTTTGGATAGTTTTCTTTGATGATAAAACCTGAAACCTGAGTTAAAAGCTCCCCTGAAAGATCGAGAGATTTTACTCTAGCCACATGGGTCTTATTCGGTTTCTTCATGATCTTTTCAATCATTCCGTTACCTAAGATTTTTCCATCATTATTGACTAAGTATACCTCTTTATTCTCTTCAGCAAAATACTCGATAGGTAGGAAAATCCAGTTTTTAGCTAAATTATATCCAAAAATGGCCAAACCCGGACATTTTGTTACACAATCCATACATCCGACACATTTTTCGTAATCGATGTTAGGAACTGTAGAAGTAGATGATTTAGTAATTGCATTTTTTGGACAAGAAAAAGCACATGGATTACAAGCAAACCCGTATAAACAGTCTGCGATGACAAAACCTTGCTCTTGCATTCTGGAAGTACTAGGTAATACCGGTTTTTCTAGAATTCTTATTGGATGTTGTTGGGAATCAATATAATCCTTTGAAACTTCAAGATAATTGTCATAATTCACTTTTTTGCCAATCTCCATACCGATTTCAAGAGCTGCTTGTTTACCTCTCAAAACAGCACAGGTTCCTTCTCCTACTCTGACTGCATCGCCAACGCCATAAGTTTGAATCCCGAAAACGATCTTACCTTTGATAAGTAGTTGATCATCGGGAATCAAGCCGGTACAAATGTTGATGATATCGATATCCTGGATCACCTTTTCAGTACCTGGAATAGGTTTAAAGTTTTCACATTCAGCAACAACAGCGCCAGTTATTCCGGTACGAGTTTCATTAGGGATCGCTTTCAATAAAATATGAGAAGTCAGGATTGGAATTCCAAGTCTTCTGACTCTGTTTGCCTGAACAGGAAAACCGCCCTCTTTATTCATGGCTTCAACTATTCCAACAACTTGAGCTCCAGCTTGATATGCTTGATAGGATGTTAAATAACCAATATTCCCAGCTCCGATAGAAAGAATCCGTTTTCCTAGTAATGTATGTTCCACATTCATCATCTTTTGAACCACTGCTGCGGTGAAAACACCGGGAAGGTCATCATTTTCGAAAGCGGGCATAAACGGAACAGCACCGGTAGCTACTACAAGATATTGCGCATCAACGTAATAGATTTCATTGGTTTTTAAATCTTTAACTCCGATTCTTTTCCCTTCTAAGATATCCCAAACAGTAGCATTCAATAAAATTCCGGAATGATCTTCACCTGCTAAATGATTGGAGATTTCAAATCCGCGCATTCCACCATAAAGTTTCTCTTTTTCAAAAAAGAAAAATTGGTGTGTCTGCATATTAAACTGACCACCAATTCTATCATTATTATCTAAAACTATATTGGAAACACCTATTTTGTTGAGATCTTCACGACAAGCCAATCCAGCCGGACCAGCGCCAATAATAACTACTTGTGTTTTATATATTTTTGTAGATTCATCTGTTTTTGGGATTTCTGATTGTGGCATATATTCCTCAGGAATCTCTGCCACTTCTTTCACCCCATCCACTTTTGTGATACAAATTCTTTTAATTTTTCCATCGACTAACATTTCACAGGCGCCACATTTTCCAATTCCACATTCCAGGCTTCGTTCGCGACCGTCTAAACTATGGCTGTGGATTGGGAATCCTGCTTGATGTAATGCAGCGGCAATGGTATAACCTTCATTACCTGTTACTTTTTGTCCGTTAAATTCAAATGTTACTTCTTTTGACTCAATAATGTCAAGAATAGGGTGTTTTTCTATTTTATACATTAGTAATTGTGTAATTATTTGATAGTTAGTTAAATAGGATGATTATTTTTTGTTTTTATAAAAAAGCAAATATACTACTTTTTTTTACACTCATTATGAAAAAATGCACAATTACTAAGATATATTTGGGCATTCCGGCATCATCCAACCCACAAGCTTACCCTGCTGCCGTCGGTCTCCGGCCTGTACTCCTCGTTTCGCTGCAAAGGGCTGAGCGGCCGGGCAGTAGCTCACAAGTTCGCTCTGCCCGATCCGTCAGCCCTTAAGCAGCTCAACTTGCGGGGTACTTGGCCTTCGCCCTAATGCGAGGGAAGTTTTCACCCCAAAAAAAAATATTTTTTAAACTCACTATTTTTCCGTAATTTTGCACCCTTATTTAATTGACGACTTTGAATGAATACACTTCGTGAGTTTTTTAAACGCTTTTTTCATGTTATTGTATTTGTAACTCTTGCGATTACTTCTATCGTATTGATTTATAATAGCATGAATTATCAACGTTTTATCATCTCTTCCTCTTTACAATCTGTAACAGGTCCCATTCAAAAAAAATGGAATAAAGTTTTGCGCCATTTTGAGTATGCCCAAGAAAATGAATATCTGATCAATCAAAACCTTCAGTTTCTTAGAAGTAATGAGAACGTGTTTGTCTACGGTAATGACTCCATTTATACAAAATTATCTCAAGATACTAATATGTATGGTAAAATGGTCGTTAAAAGGATGTACGATTATATGAGTGCTCATGTTATTTATAACACAACTAGAAATACCCATAATTATATCATCATTGATAAAGGAACTAAAGATGGTATTGTCAGAGATATGGCAGTCCTTTCAGCTCAAGGTGTTGTCGGAGTTGTTAAAGATGTTTCTGATAATTTTTCATCCATTATTCCTTTATTGAATCCAAATTCTCGTATTAGTGCTAAAATTATGCCAATCAATCAGATAGGAACAGTCGTTTGGGAAGATAATGATCCTGAATTGGGTTATCTGGTTGATATTCCCCAACATCTTACAGTGAATATTGGAGATTCCGTATTTACCAGTGGCTACTCTAATGTGTTTCCTGCTAATATTTTGATTGGTACGGTAGCAAAAAAAATGGATAATGCTAAAAATACTTTCCTTACTATTAAGGTAAAGTTTGCAACAAATTTCAATAATATTAACTCAGTTTATTTGGTTAAGAATCTTTATAAAGCTGAAATTGATTCACTAAAAAAGAATTTTAAAAATGAATAATATCGTTGCAAATTTTTTAAGATTTATTGTTTTCCTGACCCTCCAAATATTGGTCTTTAATAATATTAAATTTCTAGGATTTATTAATCCTCAAATTTATTTGATTCCACTGCTCTTACTTCCATTAGAAATGAAAAAATGGATTCAATATGTTATCGCTTTTACAACGGGCTTTATTATTGATATGTTCTCAAATGTCTACGGAATTCACTCATTGTCTTGCCTGGTAATTATGTTTATAAGACCCTATTTTGTGCTCTTAATCAATGGATTTAGACCTATTGAAGGTTTATTTAAACCGGTGCCAGGGGTTAAAGATTTTAATTGGTTAATTCTTTATGTAATAGGGATGACATTTCTTCACCAATTAATGATTACTACTATTGAAACATTTAATATGAGAGAGATATTTCACATTTTATGGGTTACCATTGTAAACACTACTTTTACTGTTGTACTTATTATTTGTGTTGAATATCTGTTTTATACTGAAAAAAAATAATTTTACTTAAAAAAATAAAAAAAATGAAACCAAAACTTGTTATTGGAAACTGGAAAATGAATAAATCGTTTGAAGAAGCAGACGATTTAATTATCGAAATATCTGAAGCTATAGAAGGCCTAACGTTGCAAACCGGAGTCGTTTTATGTCCACCGTACTTATATCTCGAGTTGACAACAGATCATGCTGAAGAAAACGAATTTTCAGCTGGTGCTCAAAATTGTAGTGAGTTTGAAAACGGTGCTTTTACCGGTGAGATCTCTGCAGAAATGATTTCTGAAATTGGTGTTGAATTTTGCCTCGTAGGACATTCTGAAAGAAGAAAATACTTTGCAGAATCAAATCAAACTATTGCTAAAAAAGTGGATCAACTGCTTAAATTCGGAATTATTCCTGTTGTTTGTTGCGGTGAACAATTGGAAGATAGAAAAAATGGAAATCATTTTCAAGTGGTTGAAACCCAAATTAAAGAATCTATCTTTCATTTGAGTAACGAACAATTTGAATCTGTAGTTATTGCTTATGAACCTGTTTGGGCAATTGGTACCGGAGAAAATGCTACCCCAGCTCAAGCTGAAGAGATGCATCAATTTATCAGACAATTGATTGAGAAGAAATATGGTACTGAAGCAGCCTATTCTTGTTACATTTTATATGGTGGAAGTTGTAACGCTCAAAATGCATTAGAACTATTTACACAACAAAATGTTGACGGTGGCCTAATCGGAGGAGCGTCCTTAAAGGCTAAAGAGTTTGTTGATATTATAGAAGCCGCTGAAACGGTTTTAAAAGATAATTAAAAAAAAAAGGCTGAATTTCAGCCTCTTTTTTTATTCTTTAGTAAGTGTTATTTTAATATCATTAAAGTCTGCGGCACTATTGGTTACCCGTTTAAATTGGGGATATTCGGAAACCGGATAAAATAATTTATTGTAATATTCTTTAACTGTTATTGTTAATGTATTGCCTTCTAATTTATAAGAACATACAAATCCGGCAGTGGCGTTTTCAGGATCATCAGTATCATAAATGCCATACGCTAATTTTGACAAATCTAGAGGTTTGTATCCTTCAGGAATATCAATCACGATTACTCTTATGTAAGAATTAAGGTACTCTTTTTCAACAGGCAATTGTCTGATCTCCTTTTCCTCTAAACGGTCTTGTTTCCCAATCATTTTCCCAACAGATAATTCAATAGTAGATTTATTTACTTTGATCCAATCTGTGTTGGAAATGTTAGCTTTTGCAATAAATGGCAAAACACCCACATCTTTAGGATCTGTATTGAGGAATTCTTCGTTGGAGATATTGGAACTTTCAGCATCTAAAGTTAAAAACATTTCAATTAATTGCTCTTTTTCTTCCACTTCAAATGCTTTAAAAAAGGCTTGAATAAAATGTACGCGGTAACTTCCCATTGTTCTTTCAATAGTACCAATCAACGTTCCGTTGGTTGGATCAATTTTAAATTTTAAATTGAGGTTATCAATACCGGCATCAGCGGGACCTTCAGGTATTTTCTTAAAACTATGAACAAATGATTTCTCTTTTCCAACTTCAACGGTTTGTAAAAAAATCCCGTTATTTCCTGCATAATTAATAGGAATAAGTCCATTCCTGAAAGAGTTTTCTGCAGGTGCCATATAATGATTTAAAGTTGGAAAATAAAACAAAATATTATCATAGAAATTACTTCCGTTGAAGTTTTTATCAAACTCTCTTTCTGTTTTATCACAGGTGATGACTAATTGATACTTAATTTTATAATGATTAAAAATGTATCCATAAAAACGGGTTAGTTGAACAACTCCAATATTGACGCCTCCAAGCTGATCTTTCATGAAATGTTCAATGGTATTGATTTTATCTAATTCAGAAGCATTTTTGGCGAATTTTATTTTTTTAATAAAATCTTTCTTTAAAATTTTAATAATTTCTTTATCGGTTAATTGAATATTATCATAAAATTCATTTACAAAATCTTTGGTAGTATTCATTCTTAACCTACTCTGAGCTAAGTTGTAAGCAATATTAAACTCAACCCTACACATATATTTATCGTAAAATGAAACCACTTCTTTCTTAATTGCTGGCAAGTAATCTATATGTATAGTTGTGTATCTTAACTCTTTACTATCGATTATAGTATCTATGATGGGATAAGTTCCATTATATAATTGCACATAAGGTTTAAGATGTTGTGGCATTACAATTGTAAATTGAATATTTTTAACAGGATAGGTGTGTTGTAATCTAATATCATCTTGTTCAATAATATTACTTCTCTTTCTAACAATTAGATATTCTATGATTGTACCAGGTTCTACACCCGAGAATTTAATTTGAATATTAGGTAAATCATCTTCAGAAGCATCTTCATCTTTCTTTTTTTCGAGATCTTTTTTGGTGTAACTTTTTAAAACTTCACCATTTTTAATAACTCTTGCTTGAATGATGTGAATGTTTTCAGGATCTATCGTACCGAAATCTAATGTTTCTAAATCTTTGGCATTTGTCTCATCATAAATTTTGAAAACCCGGTGTTCCATTTGCCAGAGTTCAAACTTATTTTCGTCATTTACAAAATAGTCGTAAGCAAACTCAAAAGTTGCGCAAAAAAGACCATCTTTTTTGTACAAAGAGTCCTCTTCTGCAGTTATAGTAGGAATATCTCCTAACTTTAATTTTTTTACATTTAATCCAACCTGTGCTTGAATGTTACAAGTAACAAATAATGCAACAATTGCTAATATGATGCTCTTTTTCATAAATTGTTATTTTTGATTTACAATATTTCCATAATAAAACGCTACTTCTTTTACAAGTTCCCCATTAGGATTATAATATTTAAAAATGCCATGAGGATAATTAAACTTATATGAACCTTCCATTTCAATTTTCCCATTTTCATAATATTTAATATAGGAACCATCTAGTAGATCATAATAGTTGTTTGTTATGAGACGAGGATTTCCATTCGGATAGTTGATCGTAAGTTTACCTTGTTCATAATTATTCTCCATTAAAGTTTCATAAAATATTTTTTCATTAGGGTAATAGATTACCTCTTTTCCGTCTCGAACACCATTTTTAAAACTAAATTCTGTTGATTTTTTTTGATCAGGATAATAAGCAATAATATTCAATGGATCAGCGGTAATGGGAACCCATTGAGTCATTTTTTGATTTTTATCCATATAAGAAATGGCGACAACATCACCATCAACATATTTAAATGAATACATTAAAGTTTTGCCATCAGGTGAATAAAAATGGGATATTCCATTTCTGTTATTATTAATATAAAAGTGAGTTGAATTCAATTTGTTATTAAAAATGAATTTTTTTTCTCCCTCTAAAGACCCAAATTCATAATTTTCCTCTATTTCATATATACCTAAATAGGATAAACTTTTAATGTTTCCATGAAAATGATTCAAAACAGTATTCCCTGAGCGAATGGTTTTTTCCAGAACAGGATCTTTTTCTTCATATTTACCATTATACAAACCGGAAACAAAATAATCTTTTGTCAAGATATTTCCATTAAAATCATACTCAATTAGTGAATCGCAATACTCATTGGCTATAATATTCCCTTTTGTTCGGAGATTTCCATTGAAATAATAATTAGATAAAATACCATTTCCATTTTTAAAATGATCTTCTTTTAATAATTTATTTTGATGATCGTAAGTTTTTAGAGTAGTTAAAAGTTTGTTTTTATACAAAGATTCATTTTTTTGATTTCCATCAGGGTAGTATTTTGTACTCTTTACAATAAAACCATCATCGAAAAGATCAACAGACTCAATAGCTCCATTGATATAGTAACTATACCAGGCACCTATTTGTTTTCCATCTGAATATAACCCTTCTACACTAATAGTGTCGTTTTCGTAATAACTTATGTACAAGCCATTTTCGATGTTTTGTTTATAAGTGACTATTTTTTTAATTTTTCCGTTTTCAAAATAGGTAGTTTCCACTCCATCTTTTTTGTTATCTTTATATGCAATGGTTTGATAAATTTTTCCGGATGGATAATATTTGGTTTCAATCCCAATTAATCCTTTCTCTTCATCATAAATTTTATTTGCAAATTTAATTCCAAAATCATTGTACAAATCAACTTCAAAAACACCTTCATTGATTGTCGTGGTTTTTCTTACTTCATTGTTGGGTAAATAGGTTGTTATTGATTTTAAAATTCCATTTTCATACATATAGGTTGCATACAAAAATCCACTTAATGAATACACTTTATTTTCTCCATGAATTTTTCCATTTTTAAATGAAACCTCTTCAGCAATTGAACCATTTTTGTAATAAAATGTCCAAAAACCATCTTCATTTCCATTTTCATCATAAGAACCGATAGTTTCAATTTTTCCATTAGGAAAATACGTTTTTGAAGCTCCAAAATAATGACCATTCATTGCTGTTGATTCCAATTTTATTTTACCATCCGGATAAAATCTTTTAATTGGACCACTTTCATTTTCATCGTATTCAACTTGAGATGATATAGCTCCGTTAGGATAATATTCTTCAAATAAACCGGAATGTTTCTGTACTTTATAAGTTCCTTTTGATTCTAAGTGACCATGAAAATCATAAGTTTTAAATGGACCGTCAAATCCATCGTCATTATAGTTTGTTTCTTCCAACAAAATTCCAGATCTGCTATATTCTTTTCTTACACCATTCAATTTATTATTGGTAAAAGGAATTTCAATATTGATCAACTTATCTTCTCCTTTTTCTGTAGGATAATAGACATAGGCAGTCCCATTAATACTGTCATTTAAAAAATCAATTTTTTGAATTTCAAAACCATCAGAATAGAAAAAACAGGTTCCGTTTTTAATTCCATCAGTTACATTAACAAGAGCAGAAATAGCTCCATTTTCATCAATAATTGTCCATTTTCCATTATAGATATGTTTTCCTTTTTCATTTGTTACGGAATACCCTCCAATAGATTCAATCCGATCTTCATCTTTGTTATACTCAAACTCTCTTTTAGGGGTTTCGTTATTATCTATGCCAATTCCATATAAAACTTGATCTTTGAGCATTTGAAATCCTAAATCAGTAATAACTTTAAGTTTCTTTTCCATTTTTTTAGCTTTTTCCATCACTTCGTTATTGTTAACGTTGGTTCCGGATAAGATATGGTAAGAATATAAATTAAAATACTCTTTTTCAATTATTGCCTTAAAGAAAGGAATGTAAACATAATCTAAAATATCCTTACTGCCATTGGAATTAGGAAGGTTCTCCAATACCAGCTGACTTTGTCTTACTATGATATGATCAATTTTTGATTTTAATTTGAATTTTTTGGTCATGGCAATATTATTACCAACCAATTGTTCTAAAATCTGGAAACGTTCATCTTCTTCTCTCATTTTATCGGTGATAAATGTTTGATTCGTTTCATTATCTACAATTTCAGTAAAACCAACAAATAGTTCATTTAATGCTTTAAGGGCATCGATACTTTGATCGGTTTTTGGATCTAAAAAGGCAACATAATTATAAGCCAAAATTGCCGGGATTATTTTACCTTGTTTGAGATAAAGGTTTCCTAATAAGTAGTGTGCATATTGATAAGTTGGGGCACAAAAAATCGCTTTTTTTATAGCTATTTCGGCTTTTTCTAATTCATTAAGTTCGATATAAGCTCTTCCTTGAGCCGCTAGTAGTTTATAGTTATAGGGAGTTAAATATAGTGCATATTCTAAAATATTTGCAGCTTTTAGATGATCTTTTTTCCCCATATAAACATACCCTAATAAATTATAAATGCTACTTACAGGAACTTTACTGGAAGGATTTTCAATTAGATATTCTAAGGTAAGAGCAGATTTATCATATAGTTCCTGGTAATAATAAGATAATGCCATTTTATACTGTGCCAAACCATACAATGAATCTCCCAAAGGGATCTTCTTAAATTGTTGAACAGATTTTTCAAATTCGTCCTTTTCTTGATATCCGGAACCTTTCTCAATAATTGGTTTACTTTCAATAATCTTGATGTTCTTTGGATTTTGGGCATAAATCGAAACCGTTATCACAATGGATAAAAAAAATAAAACTGCTTTTTTCATTTGATATTCAGTAATTTGTGTTTTTTATTGAATTTTTTTTACGATTAACTGAGAATTTTCGAATTTGATAACTTCAATTGTGGTGTCTCTTTCAATGTGACCAAATTCGGAAATAGCATCATAACTAACATTTTCAATCTCAATTTTCCCGGAAGGTCGGAGTAGGGTAGTGGTTATACCTTGTTTTCCAATAAGATGAAATAATCCCTCTCCTTGAGATAAATATCCGGTTTCTTTTGTCATTTCAGTTTTTAATGCAATTGAACCGTATCTGGTATCTGCTAAAATTAATTTTCTTCCTAACCAAATGGAGACTCCAAATCCTACGGTTAATGATGCCAGAACAATGGCAATTTTTTGGAATATCGTAACAGAACTGGTCAATGAAAAGTCAAAATTAACATTGAAAATCATAGCCAAAACAAGGGATGCGACGACTAATACGATTCCAATTATTCCAAAAATTCCAAATCCGGGTATCACAAAGATCTCGACAATCAGTAAAATCAATCCAACGATAAAGATAAGTATTTCCCAATGTTGAGCTAAGCCACCAAGGTAATGAGGAGCAAAAAATAGGAGAGCAGCTGCTATAGCAATAATCAAAGGGAACCCTATTCCGGGGGCTTGTAATTCAAAATAGATGCCACCCACAATCAACATAATGAGTAGTCCACTAATGGCAGGTTTTATTAAGAACATGATAAATTGGTCAATCCAGCTCAATTCTTGTTCAACGATCGTATAACTGCTAATTCCGGCAGCTTCCATGGCCTCCTCTCTGGAATTAACCTGTGCTTCGCAAAAACCGTTTTTGATAGCTTCTGAAGTTGTAAAAGTTAAAACTTTTCCTGAATCAATAATGTTTTCAATATAAACATCCGGATCAACCATAGCTTGAGCGATATCAGGATCTCTACCATTCTTTTCAGCAGTGGATCTCATTAAAGATCTCATATAAGACTGGTATTTGTCTGGCATAATTTCTCCCGTTTCATTCACAACAGAAGCAGCACCAATTGAAGCTCCCGGTGCCATATAAATGCTATCACATGCAATCGAAATTAATGCTCCGGCAGAAGCTGCATTGACGTCAATAAAAACAAAAACAGGAATTTTTGATTTCATCAAAAGTGTTCTGATTTGATCAGCAGCATCTAACTCCCCACCAAAAGTATTTAAACGTAAAAGTATAAAATCAGCTTTAATCTCTCCAGCCTCTTTAACAGCCATTTCAGTTTTTTTCTTTGCCGGTTTTGAAATCACATCGTCAATTTCAAAGAAATATATTTTTTTGGTGTTTTGAGCATTCAAAGAGAGGATGATCATATATATAGTAAGGAAAAAGAGCGCTTTTTTCATGTTTTTAATATTTTATTTGAAGATGCAAATATATAGAAAAATCAATATAAATAAAAAAGGCTGCCCGATTAAA
>DAONEU010000040.1:0-15760 GCA_035403245.1 Bacteroidales bacterium
TCGGGAGGGAAACCCCGCATTAGGGCGAAGGCCAGGTACCCCGCAAGTTGAGCTGCATAGGGGATGACGGATCGGGCAGAGCGACGAAGGAGCTCCTGCCCGGCCGCTCAGACCCTTGCAGCGAAACGAGGAGTACAGGCCGGAGACCGACCCTTTGGCTTGCGACGGTTTTCGTTTTCGATCGGTTGGAACCTAGATTGAGCACCGCCAAAGGGGAATGCCCAAAAGAGTTAAGAGATAAGAGTGAAGAGTGAAGAGTCAAAAATATTTAAATGGGATTATTGAAGTCGAAAATAACGCTTGCAATATTGAATCATAAAATAATTAACATTTTTTAACCTTCCCGTTTTTTGATATACTTTTTTTACTATTTTCGCGTTATTAAAGTCGTCGTGGATCAAAAGCAGAGGATTTTCAGAGGCAAGACCTGTGAAGCCAATAGATCAGGAATAAAAATATTCATTTTATGAAAAACATTTCGAGAATTTTAGTTTTTAGTGTAATTTGTTTGTTCATTGCATCTTCTGTTTACGCTCAAGATATTGTCGTAACAATGGATGCCAAAAGTATTAAAGCCAAAGTGTTGGAAATCAACGATCAGGAAATCAAATACAAAGATTTCGAAAATCCTGATGGACCAATTTATGTGATTAAAAAATCTGAAGTTAATATGATTGTCTATCAAAATGGTAAGGTAGAAACATTCAATAACATTCCCAATGAAAATCAAAACTATAATCAGAATTCAAATAATCCAACTCAAACATCTAACTTACCTAAAATCTTGTCTTACGATGAATTAATGAACATGGATGATGATGAAAAGGAATCCTATCTTTCAACTATAGGTGTCAGTAATATTTACGAAACATTTAAAGAGGGAAACGAATTGGCAGCTAAAGGAAAAAGACTACGCTATACCGGTATTGGACTTAGTGTAGGTGGTGCTATTTTATACTTCTATGGATATACTACAAATTACATGATTCGGGATGAAGCAATGATTATCGGTGTAATCGGTGGTGTTGCTTGTGCTGTAGGTGAAGTTTTAACTATTGTAAGTATCCCTGTTAGTGCTATCGGTGGATCTAAAAAATACGCTGCAGAAAACATGTATAAAGATTTTACAATGGGATCCAGTTTTTCCTATATACAACCTAAACTTAATTTTGGCTTAACCCATAATGGAGTTGGACTTACTTTGAAGTTCTAGTTAGACCAAGGACAAAAGACGAAAGTAATAAGTAATAAGTAAAAAGTTATAAGTAAAAACTGATAGCTGATAACTGATAACTGATAACTGATAGCTAAAAGTAGTGAGTATCCAAGAATCTTTTCACTATTTGTAGGGATGTTCTGACATATAAGCATTGTTTACTTTTGCATACGAATTTGAAGAAAAACTATGAATTCGTAGTATTAAAGTAAAAAGTGTTGGTGCCAATGAAAAAGAATATTTTAAATATCCTGGAAGAACAAGATCAGAATCCTTCCGTTGATCTTCTATTATCTGATTTGAAACCCGGTGAAAAAGGTTTGATTATTAAAGTATTAGGTCATGGTGCTTTCAGAAAAAGGGTTACTGAAATGGGTTTTGTGAAGGGAAAAATCGTCACAGTAGTTAAGAATGCACCTTTAATGGATCCCGTTGAATACGAAATCATGGGATATAACATCTCTTTACGGAAAAGTGAAGCAAGAATGGTGATCGTAATCCCAATTCAAGAGGATATTACTATACCTGTAAATCATTTCAACGGAACAACTGACGAAGAACATCGTTTCAAAACACTCGTCGATAAAGGTAAATTCATCCATGTTGCTTTAGTTGGGAATCCTAATTGTGGAAAAACTACACTATTTAATCATGCTTCCGGATCTCACGAAAGAGTAGGCAACTATGGTGGTGTTACCGTTGAATCCAAAACAGCATCACTTTCTAAACATGGGTATCGTTTTGATATAGTGGATCTTCCCGGAACATATTCAATAACTGAATACACTCCGGAAGAACTTTATGTGAGAAACCATATTGTGGAAAAAATGCCGGACATTGTTGTGAATATTATTGATGCATCAAATCTGGAGAGAAATTTATATTTAACTACCCAACTCATCGATATGAATATTAAGGTGGTGATCGCTTTGAATATGTTTGATGAATTGGAAAAACAATCTGTTCATTTTGATTATGAAGCTTTTGGTAAAATGATCGGGATACCGGTTGTTCCTACTGTTGCTTCAAAAGGAAAGGGGATTGATGAGTTGTTTCAAAAAATCATTGATGTATATGAAGATAATGATCCGGGAGTGAGACACATACATATACATTATGGTGAGATGATAGAAACCGGTATTCATGAGATCCAGGATCATATCCGAAAAAACATTGTGATTACGGATCAATTTTCATCCAGATATCTCGCTATTAAATTAATTGAAAAAGATTCTACAACTTTGGATTTGTTGCGTCCTATGCCCAATTTTTCAGATATAGAAAAAACAGTTCAAAAAGTAGTGAAACAATTGGAAGAGGAGTTTGCAGAACCTACGGAGACAATCATTACAGATGCTAAATATGGATTTATTGATGGTGCACTGCGGGAAACTATGAAAAAAAAGAAAAAAACTCATGGGAAGGTTCGTCATCTGGATGATATCCTAACCCATCGGCTTTGGGGATTCCCCATTTTTATGTTTTTCATTTTTGTGATGTTTCAGGCTACTTTTGTTTTGGGTAGTTACCCCATGAACTGGATCGATTCAGGTGTGTCTTTGCTTAGTGACTGGCTTAGAAATGTGATGCCAGAAACTGCATTTCGTGATCTCCTGGTAGATGGAATCATTGGTGGTGTGGGTGGTGTAATCATCTTTTTACCTAATATCTTAATCTTGTTTTTCTTTATCTCATTAATGGAAGACTCCGGGTATATGGCTCGAACCGCTTTTATCATGGATAAATTAATGCACCTCATCGGATTACACGGGAAATCGTTTATTCCACTGATTATGGGCTTTGGATGTAATGTCCCTGCTATAATGGCAACCCGAACTCTGGAAAATAAAAGCGACCGTCTTTTAACCATGATGATTATTCCGTTTATGTCATGTAGTGCACGTTTACCGGTCTATATTCTGTTAATCTCTGCATTCTTTCCATCTCATCAGGGATTGATCCTGTTTTCTATTTACCTGATTGGCGTTTTGTTATCTATTATTGTGGCATTTTTTATGAAAAAGGTCGCATTCTCTAAGAAAGAGGTTCCTTTTGTAATGGAATTACCTCCATATAGAATCCCAACATTAAAAAATACCGGTTTACATATGTGGTTCAAAGCCAGACAATACCTCAAAAAGATGGGAACTGTGATTTTGGTTGCATCAGTAATTATATGGGCTTTAGGTTATTTCCCTAAAAACATTAACTTTTCTCAAAACTATGATCAGATGATTGCTCAAGTTTCTCAAGATAGTCTCTTACATGAAACATCAAAATCTGAAAAGATCAAAGTTATAGAGATTCAAAAAGAGTCTGAACGTCAGGAGAAGTCCTATATTGGTCAGATTGGACATTTGATGGAGCCTGTGATCGCTCCATTGGGTTTTGACTGGAAAATGGGCGTTAGTATATTCACCGGATTAGCAGCTAAAGAGATTGTTGTAAGTACGATGGGGGTTTTATATCATGCAGATTTAGAAGCAGATGAAAACTCAACAAGTTTAATAAAAGGATTGCAAACTCAAGTCCATCAATCAGGTGAACTTAAAGGACAGAAAGTGTTCACCCCACTGGTTGCTTTCGGTTTTATCTTGTTTATTTTGATATATTTCCCTTGTATTGCAGTAATTACTGCTGTAAGAAAGGAATCAAATCGTAAATGGGCTCTCATTTTGACGACATATACTACCGTTCTTGCCTGGATTGTTTCCTTTTTAGTCTATCAAATTGGATCACTTTTATAAAAGTGTTTGAATTTTAAAAAAAAATTCTATCTTTGCCGAAGATTTGGAAAGGTCTTTAAGATAGATACAAATCTAGTTCGTATCTGAATGATACGTAATTGAAATCTTGTTATGGAACTGAGTTTATTGTTTAAGGGAATTTTCCTGGGGCTATGCGTCGCTGTACCTGTTGGCCCAATTGGAATTCTTTGTATCAACAGAACCATCCATAAAGGGTATCTTTCAGGAGTAGTTTCAGGATTAGGGGCCACTACAGCAGACTTTCTTTATGGTATTGTTGCTGGATTAGGGGTAACCGTTGTATCCAATTTCTTAATAGATTATAAAAACTGGCTCCATTTTATTGGGTTAATTTTCCTGCTGATTGTTGGAATTAGCATAATGTTTAAAAAGAAAAAAGATACAGAAATTGTTGTTCCTGAGTCTAAAGGTTTCTTAAAAGATTATGTGACTAGTTTCCTGTTAACATTAACAAATCCACTAACCGTTTTCTTCTTTATTGCGGTCTTTGCCAGTTTAAATCTTACATGCGTTGATCCTTTGAATGTAATCCCTTTGCTTTTAGGTGTTTTGATTGGATCAGGGGGCTGGTGGTTTATTTTATGTGGATTTACGTTAAAGTTTAAGAAAAAATTAAACTTGAAAATGCTCAAGAAAATTGACCTCATCTCCGGAATTCTCATTTTAGGCTTTAGCGTTTACATTGCTATAAACTTGATAAAAGCGGTTTTATAATTTCCCTTTTTGTATCTTTTTCCTATAAATTATCCTTTGATTTTTAACTATTATAGTGTTGTGTAACCAAGATAAATAGTTATATTTGCTTTTTATATTTATTAAATTTTCAAATCATGAAAAATTTTCTTAGTGATTTATCTCAAAAGGAGTTTCCAATAAGTGAAAGGGTTTCTGCAACAGCAATAAGACATTCTGTTTTACAATTAATTCAAGAAGAAAACCCCGATTTTTCGGAATCTAGTTTTCTTTCATTAAGTGAATTAAATGATTATAGAGAAAAATATATCACTCAATCATTAAAAAATGAACTAGGAGACTTATCTCATTTAGAAGAGAATGTTCTTAAAACAATGAAAGAGAAGAAAACAATCACTGATAAAGGAACTATTAAAGCCTCAAAAAATACCTTTGGTCAAAAAGTAGCTGATAAAGTAGCAAGTTTCGGAGGAAGTTGGACTTTCATTTTATCATTTATGGGTTTTATAGTGATCTGGATTATTTTGAATGCCATTTTATTAACCCGAAAAGAGTTTGACCCCTACCCCTTTATTCTTCTAAACCTAATTCTATCCTGTATTGCCTCTCTGCAAGCTCCTGTTATTATGATGAGTCAAAACCGTCAGGAGGCTAAAGATCGTAAAAGATCACAGGATGACTATATGATCAACCTTAAATCAGAGTTGGAAATCAGAACTTTACATGAAAAAATTGATCATTTAATCATTCATCAACAACAAGAGATGATGGAAGTACAGAAAGTACAAATTGAAATGCTGAATGATATTATGAAGGAGATTCAACTGTTAAAAGCAAAATAAAAAATCTTTTTCAATTGTATCCATCATTCAGCAACTCATATATTTATTTCAATTGAAATGGTATTTTAACTGTTAAAACAAAATTTCGGCCGGGATTAAACATATTTACCTCCCTAAGGGTGGAAAGATGATCCATATATTTGGTGTCCATGATATTATTCACACTGAAAGCTACAGATATCAACTGATTTTTAATTTTAACTTGTCCTCCAAGGCTAACATCAAATAATGCATATCCTTTTGTTGCTTCTTCATCAGGAGCGGGTCTGTTTTGTGCAAAAATGTTATTATTATTCAATGCTACAAAAGGTTGAACTACTTTCCACCATTTTTCTTTTTCCACTCTAATTTCAAATTTAATTTTGTGAGCCGGAATAAAAGGCAAGTAGGAACCATCCATTTGTCTCCCTATTACCATAGCGTAACTACCTTCAAAACAAAGCCATTTCGCATTTTTTGGATGAAAATGAAATCCTGTTTCGCCTCCATAAAGGTATGCTGTGGCTTGTTTATACTGATAAATCGGAATCCCATCAGAGGTAGTATTTCCTGTTGGAGCAATATAAATATAATTTTGAATATAGTTATAGAAACCTGCTACATCTATGGATAAATTCTGAATATGATAATGCATACTCAAATCTCCTTCTAAAGATTGTTCCGGAACCAAATGATAATCTCCTATTTCATATCTCAATTCGTGTTGTCCTTTTGAAGTTAATTCTGCTAAATTTGGAGTTCTATATGCAGAAGCCACATTCCCACGTAACAAAAGGTTTTCATTCAAATGGTAAGTAGCACCCAGAGAACCACTAAAGCTTCCATAGCTTAAATTTAATGGAGCTCTGTATGTTGTTGAATCATTGATTGCTCCAACTGCTTGACTCGTAATTTTTTTAAAATCATATCGAACTCCAGCTTGTATCGTTAAATTTTTAAAAAATGTATGTTGGATCAGTGCATATAAAGAATTATTGATTGTTTTAGCATCAGGCAACAATTGAACCTCTCTCTCATTGATATTAAGGTTGCTTTGATTTAAACCTTGAACTCCGATAATATATTCTGATTTTGAAGAGGAGGGTAGTTTTAGTTTTACGTCATAAGTGAGGGTTCTGAGTTGCATCTCAATTTCAACAATCGAGAGATCTTCTGCATGCATCAGTTCTGTTTGTTGAAAAGCTGCATTTACATCTAAGATAAATTTACCTAAAAATAACTTGTTTTGAGAAGAAAGAAGATGGGTGTTGAGTCTCTGATACCAAATTTCAGTATTCCATCCTCTTGTATAAATTGCCTCAATGGCTTCCTCCTCTGCCAATCCTAATTTCTGATTATTAAAATCATAAAACAGTTTAAACACCCCTATTTTTCCGGTTAATCCAATGTTTGCTTTTACTGAATATTCATTAAATCTGGTGTTTGGGACAAAAGAACCGCCCCCTTGTAAATAATCCGCATTGTTTTTATGTCCAAATCTTATCCCTCCAAAAAAGTGTTTTGAGCTTCCTTTGATACCCAAGTTTTGTGTAATACCTAGTGAATTTGAGAATAATTGTAAATTATAATCTCCTATAACAGTTCCAACTGGTGCCGGTTTCTCTTTTATAAAGTTAATTACTCCTCCAATAGCATCTGATCCATAGATTAAAGAAGCTGGTCCTTTAATCACTTCTACTTCCGAAATTCCAAATTCATCAATTCCGAGTGGGTGATGGCTGGAATATTGATAGTTTTCGAAACGAACCCCGTTGTTAAGTATAAGAATCTCATTCATCGACAATCCTCTGATTACCGGTTTGGAAACGCCATTCCCTTTTGAAATCATGTCAACTCCTGGAACTTGAGCAATTAGTTCTGCAAAGTTGGGGGTTATTTTATTGGATAATGGGTCTAGCTTTAATATATCAATTTTGGCAGCATTTTCATGCTGAGTTGAGCGATATCCTCCGGAAACAACGATCTCTTCAACCGCGATTGCAGTATGGAACATTTCAATATTATGTTTTACCGTTTCTCCTTGAAAGTGAATAGTTTGGATATAATTAGCATACCCAACATAGGAACATTGTATTTTGAGATCCCCGTTTGGAATATGATTAATTTCAAAATATCCTTTGGAATCTGAAATGGTTGATTTATTTAACTCGGGAATATAAACTATTGCTCCATAAAGAGGTTTTTTGTCCTGATCTGTGATAATCCCTGAAATTTTATTTTGAGCATTGGTATACCAAATCGCACACACAAATGCGATCATTAATATGATTTTTTTCATTGTACTTCGTGTTTAAAATATTTATTAATTTGATTTTTATACTAAATAAAAATCAATAGGTGGTGCACGAAGTAAAAAGTTAAAATTATTCTTTAATGAGTATATTAATGAGCAATACCCTGCCTTTTCAATGATAACGAAACTATCAGATTCCAAATAAAGGATTTCCGGTTCACTTGCAAAGAATGAAAATTCAAAACTACAAGTTTCACATTTAGGATGAAAATTATGAAAATGTTTTTCATTTACTGCTTTACACTCAAAATGATCATGGTGATGTTCTAACTTAACAATAGAAGGTAAAAACAGGGCACAAGATAGTAATACTGAAAGAAAAATTTGAATTCCGGAATTTCTTGCATGCAAGTTTTTTTGGATTAATTTTAATTTCTTATAAAATACTTTCATTGTTAACCGGATCACTATTGTTTAACCGAGCAAAAGTAATAAAAAGAATCTGTTTAAATTATTCTAATTTTTATTTACTTTCGCAGCATGAAAAAGTTGGAAAAAATATTAACCATTTTATTACTCACTTTAGTTTATGGGGTTACAATAAATATTGGTGTATATTCCGGTTTTTTTCTAGGGAACCAAACAAATACAAGTTCAGAACAAGAGGAATATTATGCAACCGTTACTCAAAATATTACCTGCCACACATCACAAACTGAAAACACGATCCCAAGTTATAAAAACTTCCCTTCACAAAGCTTAAAAATTTGCTTTAAAGAATTCTTTGCTCTAAACATTCTTTTTGATCATTTATTTGAAACGAAAATTTCTCAAACATCTCAATTACTGAGAACTTTTCATCTTCAGCAACATAAGTTTGAAATCATCTATCCATTCCATTATTTCTGGTAAATTCATTTTAATTTTTTTAATTTGGTTTTCATAAAAACCACCCTTTTCGGCTTTGTTATTTAACTTAGCCTTATTTCAATATATTAAAACTTAAAAAATAAAAAAATGGATATTAAAATTATCATTATTGGATCAATATTAGTTATACTTTGTATTTTACCACTCGTTTTTGCTGGAAGAGGCAGAAAGAATAAAGATAAAAAATTAGTACAATCATTGTTCGATTTCGCAAATCAAAATAATTGTTCAATCACTGAACATGAAATCTGTGGGGATGTATTGATTGGTGTGGATGAACCAAACTCCTATTTGTTTTTTATGAAACAAATCAATCAGGAGGTCGTTACAAAACCTCTCAACTTAAAAGAATATCAAACATGTAAAGTTAAAAACACTTCCAGAGGAGTGAATAACACTTCAGTAATTGAAAAATTGGAACTTGTATTTTTCCCTAAAGATAAAACTAAGAAAGAGGTTGCTCTAGAGTTTTTTAACAGTGACCATTCCATTCAAATTGTGGATGAATTGCATTCCATTGAGAAGTGGTGCAACAGAGTTAATGTGCTAATGGGATAATAAGGCGAAGGACTAAAGGCGAAAAGAAGGGCTATAATTCTTTGCCCTTCTTTTTTTTTGAAAATTTATAATTTAATCTTTATATTTGCAACTTCAATCATTAACCTTATAATTTTCAAAAACATGATTATTACAACTACAGAAACTATTCCTAATCGGGTAATTGTTGAACTTTTAGGAGTTGCCAGAGGAAGCACCGTTCGTGCTAAAAATATTGGACAGGATATATTTGCCGGATTAAAAAACATTGTAGGTGGTGAAATTGAAGAATATACTCAATTGCAAGCACAATCAAGAGAACAGGCAATGCAGAGAATGATTCAGGATGCAGAAAGAATGGGCGCAGACGCTATCATCGGTTTTCGATTAGCAACTTCCATGATTATGCAAGGTGCTTCTGAAATATTAGCTTATGGAACCGCGGTAAAATTGGGTTAATATGGAACTATTTGATACAATCATGGGATTTGTATTTATTTTTTTTGGCGTCATTTGCATTGCATTAATCATCTATTTGATTATCAAAAGAGCTCATAAAAAAGAGGATTTTGAAAATCGAGATAACTAAAATAAAATCTTGTGGTTTTTAGCAGTATCCTCTTCCTCTTTTGTTTTTTACCGCTATTTTTGATTTTTTATCATATTGTCGGGAAATCTTATAGAAATGCTGTATTATTATCTTTCAGTTTGATCTTCTACACCTGGTGTGCTCAGCAATTTATTTTTATCTTACTCTTATCTTTAATTATTAATTTTTATGTAGTTAAAAAAATTAATGAGATTCCAAAATATAAGAATTTATTTCTTGTCGTATCTTTACTCGTTAACTTAGGGATGTTGATTTACTTCAAGTATACCAATTTCTTTGTAGAAAATATAAATTATGTTTTTCATTCTCTAGACTTTAACCCGATTCATTGGAAAAAAGTTATATTGCCTGTCGGCATCTCATTTTTTACCTTTCAATCAATCACTTATACAATTGATGTGTATAGAAAAGTACATCAACCTCTGGACAAATTGAGTGATTATATTTTGTACATTCTGATGTTTCCACAACTCATTGCAGGTCCTATTGTTAGATTCAATACTGTTGCAGATGATATCATTGTGAAAGATAGAAAAGTCTCTCAAAATAGCAGAATCAGTGGAATCTTCATTTTTATGGTTGGCCTATCAAAAAAAGTACTTATTGCAAATGTTTTAGGCAAATTTGTAGATCATACTTTTTCTTTTCCGATCGCCGATACCGGTACAGAGATTTTGTGGCTTACCATTATCGCATATTCATTTCAGATCTATTTTGATTTTAGTGGATATTCCGATATGGCTATCGGATTAGGAAAGATCATTGGTTTTAAATTTCCTGAAAATTTTAACAATCCTTATATATCACAAAACATTTCTGAATTTTGGAGAAGATGGCATATAACCTTAAGTGATTGGATGAAAGACTACTTATACATCCCATTAGGGGGAAATCGTGTAAAATCTAAAAACAGATTGTATTTAAACTTAATCATTGTTTTTCTTGTGTCAGGATTTTGGCATGGTGCGGAATGGACTTTCATCATTTGGGGTGCCTGGCATGGGTTGTTTTTGATTTTAGATCGGCTTTTTTTAAAAAATCTCTTACAAAAAATTGGCGTATTTAGCAGTGTATTATTCAACTATCTGGTCGTTTTAATAGGCTGGGTTTTCTTCAGATCTAATGGAATTCATGATGCATTCATTTATTTGAAACGAATGTTTGTATACAATTCCGGAACAACCAATTGTCCTGTCGATCGTGAATTCATAACAATGTTAATCTTAGCTGCAGCTATATCATTTTTTGGAATATTTACTATAGGGCAAAAAATTCAAAATTTTATTTATCTGGAACCCCAAACTATGAAGCGACATACTATTATGTTTGTATTATCTTCCTTATTTCTTTTTATTTGCGCTTCATTTATTACTGCCTCCGATTTTAATCCTTTCATTTATTTTCGTTTCTGATTATGATTCAAAAAACTTATAAAAATCTTTATTTCATTTTATTTGTACTTTTTTTGAGTTTACCTTTACTTCAAATGTTGTTCCCAATTGTAAAAGTAAAACCCCTTAAAGGATCATTCAGAGAAACTAAAATTCCTAAAATGAGTGTATCGAATTGGTTTAGTGGAAAATACTCTATCGAATTTGAAAATTATATCAATGATTCAATTGGGTTCAGACCTTGGATGGTTCGGGTACATCATCAAATCCAATTTTCCTGTTTTGATAAAATTAACACTCAAAATGTAGTGAGGGGTAAAAATGGTTTTTTATTTGAAACCTCTTATATTAATTCTTTTAATGGAAAAGATTATTTGGGAAAAAATAAAATCAATGAAAAGATTGAAAAAATAAAACTTTTACAAAGTCTACTTGCGGAAAAAAATATAACCCTCTTGATTTGTCTGGCTCCGGGTAAAGCAACTTATTATTCGGAATATTTTCCGGATGGATTGGTTTCAAGATCAATAGATAGTACCAATTATAAGCAGTTTTCTTCAGCTTTGAAAGAAAACCAAATAAATCATATCGATTTTAATAGTTGGTTTTTAAATATGAAAGACACATGCAACTGTGAACTATTTCCTAAATATGGAATCCATTGGAGCTTCTACGGCATGTTACAGGCAACAGATAGTTTGATCAACTATATCGAAAAAGAGAGAAATATTTCAATGCCCAGATACAAATATAGTAAGATTAACCATTATAAGATTCCAAAATATTCGGATTATGATATTGCTGAAAGTATGAATCTAATGTTCCGGTTACATGCTGATCCTATGTGTTATCCTGATTATAGAATCGAAGAAAATATCGGATCTCACAAACCAAAAACCTTAGTTATTTCAGACAGTTTTTACTGGAGTATGTATAATGTAGGGATTGGAAAAGATATTTTTAGCTGGGGTGGATTTTGGTACTATAATGAGGTCATTTACCCTGAAAGTTTTAATAAACAACTACTTGTTAAGGAAGTTGATGTTAAACAAAAAATCTTAGAAAACGAAGTTATCATCATCATGGCGACCGAATCAAATTTATCCAATTTCGGATGGAATTTTATAGAATCTGCAAATTCTTTGTTGAAGAAATAAAAAATAACAAAGATTTTAAAAACTCTTTTCAATTTATATCTATATTTGTGGATTGAAAAAATCTCAATCATTGAACCAAAAATATAATGAAATCAGATTCTTATCCTAATAATTTCAAACAAAAATATGGCCCCTGGGCTTTAGTCGCCGGGGCTTCTGAAGGTCTTGGCGCTGCTTTTGCTGAAGAGTTAGCTCATCTTGGAGTAAATCTCATTTTATTGGCTCGTCGCTTCGATAAATTAACCGAACTTGCTGAAAATCTGAAAACTAAATATGGTATTGAAGTGGTCATTCAATCTGTTGATCTGGCTGATTTTGAAGCTACTAAAACTTTCGTCAATGGTCTTGATCTGGAAATTGGTCTGCTGGTTTATAATGCCGCTTTCGCTCCTATCGATTATTTTAAGGATGTAGCTGATTATGAATTGGATACCCTTGTTTCTGTGAACATCCGAACCCCTTTACTTCTTACTAAACTATTATCATCCAAAATGCTGGCCAACAAAAGAGGGGGCATCGTGATTATGTCATCATTAGCAGGCTTTCAAGGGAGTCCCAAAATTGCATCCTATGCTGCCTCAAAAGCCTTTTTAAGAGTCTTGGCTGAAGGGTTATGGAGTGAGCTGAAACCACACGGAATTGATGTGATTGGTTGTTGTGCCGGTGCTATCATCACTCCAGGTTATGAAAATGCTCAATCGGGGAAAGCTCCCGGTACACTATGCGCTGATCAAGTAGCTCATCAGGCACTTTATGCTCTAGGAAAAGGCCCGATTACAACCCCCGGATTTATAAATAAAATAGCTCGTTTTTTTATGGGGTCTCTGTTTCCTAAGAAATGGTCCATATCCATAATGAAAAATAATACCAAAAATTTATCCAGATGAAAGCACTTTTAGGTTTTTTTACCCCATGGGTGATCTATTTTATGATCACATTTCTAAACTATTTCCTTCCCGGTCGAAAAATGTCAGGTTATGTAACTGATTCGAAAACCGGACAATTGCTCCAATATCGTTTGAATGGAAGACTTGTTTTGGTAGTCACTGTAGGCCTTTGGGCATTATTAGGCATCTTGAATTGGGTTCCTTTTGATTGGCTTTATGAGATTCGTTGGTACAGCTTAACCGGAGCTTTTGTCTTTGGACTCATCTTCTCTTTAGCTATTGTACTCCCATATCCCTCAACGGGAAGACCCTTTTTAGTGGATCTTTTCTTTGGTAGACTAGAAAATCCTCAAATTCAAAAAGGGAGAATTGATATAAAAATATGGCTTTATTTGGTTGGTGCTGTGATGTTAGAACTCAATGTACTGAGTTTTATAGCTCACCATTACATTAGTTTTGGAACCCTCTCTCCCAATTTATTGCTTTGTACAGCCATGATCACTTTTTTCGTAGTTGATTACCTTACATTTGAAAAAGTACACCTTTATACTTACGATTTTTTTGCTGAACGAGTTGGAATTAAACTGGGTTGGGGTTGCTTAACTTTTTATCCATTTCTTTATGCTGTAGTACCCTGGAGTTCCGTGGATCTTCCTTCTGCCAATACTCCTGTTTGGGGATTAGTCCTTTTTGGAATCATCTTTCTTTCGGGATGGACATTGGCAAGAGGTGCCAACATGCAAAAATATTTCTTTAAAATTGATCCAACACGCTCTTTCTTAGGAATCAAACCCAAAACTATATCAGATGGAAACAAAACATTATTGGTTAATGGTTTTTGGGGTGCCAGCAGACATATAAACTATTTGGGAGAAATTTTAATGGGAACAGGAATCGCTTTAAGTGTCGGTTTTCCGGATCTATTGTGGGTATGGATCTATCCTCTTTACTATGTTTTACTTCTTTTTCCAAGGCAATATGCAGATGATAAGCGTTGCTCAAAAAAATATGGTGCACTTTGGAATCAATATACTCAAAAAGTACCTTACAGAATTATCCCTTTTATATACTAAAATTTGACTTTTATGATGCCCCTTCTTTTTTTAGGACATGGAAATCCTATGAATGCCATAAAAAATACGAAAAACTGGTAGATTATAAAAACCTATCATTTAGTAGGTGGTAGTTTAAGTATGACGAGTTTGATTATTTCTTAAAAATTAGGAAACAATTTGAAACATCGTTTGAACATCTACTTTTTCATTTACCATGGATAAAACAGGACAAATACCCTCCATAGATTGGATTGCTCTGACCATTTCTGCATCTGTTAATCCTTCTGATTTCACGTGAATCATAATAGTAATGTTTTGAAAACCAGCTGGATGTTCACTTTTTCTTTCTCCTTCAGCGTAAATTTCAAAATGGGAAATCTCTTTCCTCATTTTTCTTAAAATGGCAAGTAAAGCAGTTCCCATACAAGAAGACAAACTCAATAGAAATAATTCCAAAGAGGTATATCCTAAATTGTTTCCAAGTGGAGGTGTATAATCGATTGAAATGGGTGGATTCCCTTCAACAGTTCCTTTAAAGTTTACAGCTTCATTTACTAACACAATGTGTGATTGAAGCATTTTTGATTTGTCGATTTTATTTTCCATCATCTATTTTTTAATTGTTTAAAATCAAATATTTGTGCAAAAATAGAGATTTTTATTTGATTTTACACCCCCATATATTTTTAAAAAGTATAATTCATGATATTATTTTTTTAATCATTTGGAGTATTCATAAAAAATAGTTAATTTTGCATCTAAATCTATCCTCCTTTGGGATATAAAAGCCTTTAATATGAAAAATTCTATAATAATAGCATTGTTACAAAACACCTCCATATTGCTCGCTTTTGCTATGCTTTATGAAAACATTTGGATTAAGGATGAAAAAAATAAAAGTCTAATAAATAAAATAATCATTGGATTTGTTTTAAGTGGAATTGGAATCGTAATTATGTACACTACCTGGTATTGGGTTCCGGGCATTGTTTTTGATACCAGATCTGTGATGATCTCTATCTCCGGGTTGTTTTTTGGTTTAATTCCTACCATTATTTTGATGACCGTTACTACAGTCGTAAGATTGGTAATGGGTGGTGGTGGACAATGGATGGGGATTGCCGTAATCATAACTTCCGGTACGATTGGGTTGCTTTGGCGATATTTTAGACCTAACTGGAAGGAAAAGAGATTTAAACTGGAACTTTTAGGAATGGGATTAACGGTTCATTCCACAATGGCTTTATGTACGTTGCTTTTACCTCCGGCTAAAATACTACTAACCTTACAAACCATAGCCATTCCTCTCTTCTTCGTTTATACTCCAGCCACTGTCCTTCTTGGTATATTAATGATTAATCAATATAAAAACTCAGAAAATAGATTTGCTCAAATGAGACTCATTGAAGCAGAAAAGAGATTTGTTCAAATTTTAGATAGT
>DAONEU010000041.1:0-15738 GCA_035403245.1 Bacteroidales bacterium
AAAAAAATAATATGCTGAAAATTTTAAATAAATTTGTTGTTTTACAATGGATTCTCACGCTGACATTACTAATCATTTCGACATTTTTTATTTTTAAATCTTCCATTCCACTCCCTTCAACAGGATTTCCAATTTTGTATCAGGGGATTTTTGATTTTATGTCTCATTCCATTATTGGATATCAGATTTTGGTTCTTTTCATATTAATATCTACTTTGATTTTGATTCAGATTTATTTTTCTAAGAATAAATTTACTTCGAAGCAATCCCTTTTGCCCTCAATTTTTTATTTAACCCTTCTTTTGGTTAGTGGATCTATTCATCATATTGGCCCAATTTTTTTCACTAATTTCTTCATTATAATTATATTAACATTAACAGAAGCTTATTTTAAGACCAATTCAAAAAGTCAATTATTTTTTTCTGGAATTATCATTGGATTTTCCATTCTTATAGATCCGGCATCTTCAATATTGCTTTTGTTTATCATTGTTTCTATGATTATTAACACAGTTATTAGTCACAAAGATTTACTCATAGTTCTTTATGGTATTTTAACAGTATGTATTTATCTGATTTCTTTCTATTATTTTACAGATCACATCGAATGGTTATGGTCTAATTTCCAACAAATCAGGATGTTTTCACTATTTAATACTCCGATAATACTAAAACCCATTGAATATGTTATGATACCCATTTCAATTGTCATATTTATATACATTGTATTTAAAATCAATAGTGTATATGAAACTAAAGTGATAGTAATGCGGAAGAAGATTATTACTTTTAATACTTTAATATTTTGTTTATTAGGCACTTTTCTTCTATCTTATTGTTCAACACACGACTTTATTGGATATTTATATGTTCCTATATGTATGTTATTAAGCATTTTTTCTCAATTTAAAAATCGCTTTTTTATTCATGATATATTAATTATTCTTTTTATTGTTGGATTATGGGTTTAGCAACGAGTTTTTCAAATGATCTTACTATTGAATGTGGTTGTGATGAAGCAGGAAGAGGCGCTTTGGTAGGGGCTGTTTTTGCAAGTGCAGTTGTTCTTCCACCAGATTATCATAACAGTAAACTCAACGATTCCAAACAATTATCTCATAAAACGAGAGAACAACTTCGGGAACAAATCATTAAAGAAGCAATATCTTACTCTGTGGTAGCCGTTTCAGCTGAAGTTATTGATCATATCAATATTTTAAATGCATCCATAAAAGGGATGAACGAAGCAGTTTTAAAACTTAAAATCAAACCTGAACTATTATTAATTGATGGGAATCGATTCAAAAATGAAACGAATATTCCATACTATTGTATTGTAAAGGGAGATGGAAAATATTTATCGATAGCTGCTGCTTCAATTCTAGCGAAAACTTTTAGGGATGATTACATGACAGATTTAGATCTTGAATTTCCTGAATATAACTGGAAAACAAATAAAGGATATCCCACTTTAGAGCATCAGGAAGCCATACTAAAATATGGAAGGACACCCTTTCACAGGAAATCGTTCCATATTAAAAATCAGTTAAAATTAGAATTTTGATTATTTGTTCTTTTTAAGGATATCAGCAGCAATTTCATCAGGAGATTTACCAATACCATTAACTAAATAATCTTTTAGGATTGAGGAAATGGAATCTTGTGGATATTTATGGATATAATCTCTAAATTCGATTTCAGCACTTTTATAATCATGTAAAATATCATCATAAGTAGTTCCTCTGTAGAAAATACAATTTCTAACACCCTCATATTCAGGATACACTTTTTGGATACTATTAAAAATATCGAGTGCTTTCTGAGCATATTTAGCGATATCCTCTTTATTTTGTGCTGATCTAGCTAAAGTCATGGATAATACACCAGCTTTAAACAAGTATTCAGGAGCTATTGATTCTTCCGGATAAGCAGTGGCAAATTTTTGTGCATTATCAACAAAAGTAGTCATAATTGGGATATTAACAACGCCCATTTTATAAATGGAATCTGCACTTAGATAGGATTGTATCAATTCAGATTGCATTTTACTTTTTTCTTCAATAGGATTAGATTCCTGTTTACTTTTACAAGAAGAGGAAATCAGAATACTTAAAACGAAAAGAAAATATAAACATTTTTTCATAATCTAGTTTTTTGATTTGTATCTGGGTTTAATTTTACCGGAACTTATTTCAGTGAGTCTTTTTTTAAGTACCATTTTTTTTATTGTTGAGACACGATCAGTGAATACTTTTCCTTCCAAATGATCATATTCATGTTGCATCACTCTGGCATTTACACCATCATAATTTTCAGTATGTTGTACTCCGTTTTCATCAAGGTAAGAGATTGTTATTTCTGATTTCCGAATAATCTCTTCATGAATATCAGGAACACTCAAACACCCTTCTGTAAAAGCAAATGGTTCTCCAAACTCCTCTTCAATAACAGGATTTATAAACACTTTTTTCATAGGTGTTAATTCGGGGTAAGATTCACAGAAAGGGTGGGAATCCATAACAAATAGTCTGATGTTTAAACCTACTTGAGGCGCAGCAAGGCCAACACCCTCTGCATTATACATGGTTTCGAACATCTCGTTAATGAGTTCATTAAGATTTTGATAATCCATCGTTATTTCAACTGATTTTTTTCTTAATATCGGATTTCCAAAAAGATAAACAGGTAACATAGGAATTGTTTTTAGTTTAAGGTGTTATTTCGTTCTGTTTCAATTTCAATTTGTTGCATATATGACTGCAAAATAATGGTTGCACTAATCATGTCAACCAATTCTTTATTTGTTCTTTGTTTTTTTGACAAACCTGCCTCTATCATGGTTTGGAAGGCCATTTTAGAGGTAAATCTTTCATCATATCGATCAATCTTAAGATCAGGAAAAGCTTTTTTGAGTCGATTTACAAAAGGTTCAATAAATCTAGAGGAATCTGATGCTTCAAACTTCATTGTTTTTGGTTCTCCAATAACGATAATATCTACTTTCTCTTTTGATACATATTGCACAATAAAATCAAAAGCTTTTGACACATGAACCGTATCCAGTCCATTGGCACAAATCCTCAACTCGTCTGTCGCAGCAAACCCAACTCTTTTTTGTCCGTAATCAATTGCTAAAATTCTTCCCAATTTCATATATTTGAACCGCAAAAGTAAAGTATTTTATCATCTAATTTTATTAAAAAAACTTAAATGAATTAATGCGGGGTTAAATTCATTCTATTTAAAAAGTATTATCCCTAAAGTCTCGTTTGATTGGATATTTCAAATCTTTCAGAACGGAAGCTTTCACATTGATCACAAAGCTCCACCCTCTTCGGTAGCCAAATGGGATCCAGTTAAAACGCATTTCCCAACAATGTAGATCACGATAAATATCAAAAGAGGTATAAGAGAACGTTTTATTTTTAAAATCATAACCTGTTGTAAAACCAATTTTCCATTTTTTAGTAATGTTAAAATCTCCAACAATATTTAATGTTTGGATAATATCCTGATTATAATGTAACACTGTGTCCATAATGTAATACCCATAATTTTCAGAGACATTATAATTGAAAGTGTAGTTAAGTGTTAAATTCCATGGATTTGTAAAATCCGGTTTATTAACAGGCATCCCCAAACTATTTTCAGTAAAGAGATTTGAACTCTGTTGAGTAGGAAGAGTTGGAGCCCCCTGATCCTTTTTAACACTTTTAAAAAAATCACGGTTTAATCTCCAGTTTAGTCCTACTTGAATTTGAGATGAATTAAATCTAAACAATCTTTTATTCACTTTCCATTCAGTTTCATTAACTTTAATTCCTTTATTATTAATAACATAAGGATCAAATCTAACATTCATGGTCACATCTAAAAATTGTGTAAACTTCGTTCTTCCGGAAATTTCCAAAGGAGACCATCTAAGAGAATCTGCTGCAAAATCGTATCCCCCCGTAATAGTCAAATTCTCAATAAGAACAATTTTCCTGATCCCGGTAATGGTATCTTTTCTGGATGGAACTTTTATTTCAACATTATTGCTTAATGAAAAACGAGTAATTGCTTGGGTATTGGATGATACATTCCCGTACATTGCAGAACTGAAATAGGAGTATTCTTCATAAACACCTTTGATGGTATTAAAATATCTACCATACGTATTTCCACTCAAATTGGGTCGATATGTAAAATTTAAATCTGGTGTAATGACATGTCTTATTGCTTTTATAAAACCTTTCTGAAACCCGTAGGTAAAAAAGATTTTTGTATTCAATGAACTTTGAGCAGAAACATCGTGAAGAGCATAAAAACCTTTGTTATAGGTTTCTGTAATCACACTTGTAACGTAATTATCAGTAGTATCTGTAGCAAACTGTTTAGAAACAGATTGTAAATACCATTTTTCAGTCAAATTAACGGAAGTATTCCAATTAATCGTTTTAAAAAGTTTTATTGGAATCATAATGGGGATGGTATGTTTTATCCCTGTCTCCATTTTTTCAAAAGTTTCCGGTTGAAAAAAAGTAGAATCGACACTATTAATATGATTTCCCAATTGAGAAGACCATTTTATGGAGATATTTTCAAACCATTTAGTGGATCCGGTACTCTTTTTCCTTCTAAAAGGGTAGATTTGATTCAATGACATATTTACATCAGGCAATCCTAATGTTACATACTGATTTTGAGTATTTTGGGAATAGGAAGCGGTTGCATCCAAAAAGAAAAACCCTTTGATATTGGTAGAAATACTAACTGTAGAATTATATTGATTTGACAAATAGTCATTTACATTTGACAACGTATTTTTATTGTATGTCTTACTAATCAGATTGATATGAGCAGAAAATTTAAAATTGGGATTTGATTTGGGATCTTGTTGGTGATTCCATTCCACTTTAAAGTCATTGGCTTTATTGAAAAGAGGCGTTCCTTTTTCACCATCTACATTTTGAGCAAAACTAATAAAAGCGTCTCCCCTACTTTTATATCTGAAGACATAATTGGTTTTTCCTTTTATCGCCCAACTACCTCTAGTAAAAATATCGGCCAATAGAGTTAGATCCAAATTATCACTTATTCCTAAATAATATCCCAAATTTTCGAAATAAAAACCTCTTCTTTCAGAAATTCCGACTGTAGGCATAACTAAACCAGAAGCTCTCCCTTTTTGCATAGGGAAATAACCGAAAGGGATTGCTAAAAATGTAGGGATATCACCAAAACTCAAATAAGCAACACCGGTTACAATTTTATCATTTTGTATTGCTTTAGCTTTCGAAAATTTAATCTGATAATGGGGACAGTCTAAATCACAAGTGGTATACTGACCATTGGCGATGTAAGAAGTTTTATCATCCACTTTTTTCACATATTTTCCATGAATAAAACCTTCCCCTTCAGAGGTAATCACTTTTGTAATTTTTCCTTTTTTAGTAGTAAAATTATACTTAATCTCTTGAGCTCTATACTTAGATTCTGCTTGTGTAAACACTGGAGCCCCATGAACAATTCCATCTTCTGTAGCAATGCCGGATGCATATAGTTCATTTTTCCCGAAGTTGATCTCAATGTAATCTGCATTGAGGTTCATATCTCCATATCCTGTCTTAGCTTCCTGAAAAAGAACAGCTGTTTTTGATTTAAAATCAAAATAGATAGAGTCTGTACAAACATAAGAAACTGTACTCTCTAAAGCATCTTTAGAGATTTTCTTAGGACTTTTGGAAGTTTTTGGGACAGAATCAAGCAATTCAGTTTTAATAGAGTCTTGTTTTAAAGAGGTAAAAGCTGTGTCTGTATGTTGTTGAATATTTGAATTCTGAGGATTCTGAGCATAACATTGAAACCCGAAAATACTGAAAATAAAGATGATATTCCACCTAAAAAGATATAAACAATGAAATAGGTATAATTTTCTTTTCAAGTATGTCGTTATTATGGTAGTTATATATATTTTTGTATTTATTAACCTTCAAAAATACGCAAAAAATCTTGATATGAACAGAAAAATTGTGATTTTAGTATTTATCTTGTTCCCTTTTTTTTATCAAAACAGTTTTTCACAAGTAAAAGACAAAGTAAATAAAGTAGTTATTGATGCCGGACATGGTGGAACCATGCCGGGATGTGTAGGTAAAAAGTCGAAAGAGAAAGATGTAACACTATCCGTTGCTTTAAAATTCGGGAAATTGATTGAAAAACATTGTCCGGACGTGAAGGTGATTTATACCCGTAAAACCGATGCTACCGTAGAAGTTTATAAAAGAGCTGTGATTGCAAATGAGAATAAAGCTGATCTTTTTATTTCAATTCACTGTAATGCCAATGAAAATAAAGCAGCCCATGGAATTGAGACTTTTGTAATGGGTCTTGAAAAATCTGATGCCAGTATTGCAATTGCTAAAAAAGAGAATTCTGATATTTTGCTCGAAAAAGACTACAAAACGAATTACGGCGGCTTTGATCCTAACTCCGGTGAAGCAAGTGTGATCTTTTCATTGTACACTAGTGCATACTTGAAAAATTCTGCGGTATTGGCTTCAAAAGTGCAAAATCATTTATTGAAAAACACAAATTTGACAGATAGAAAAGTACAACAAGCCGGGTTTTGGGTGTTATACAAAGTAGCTATGCCTAGTATCCTCGTTGAAATAGGATTCCTTTCTCATCCCAAAGAGGAGGAGTTTTTGATCAAAGAATCTACGCAAGATGTCATGGCCGTTTCCCTTTATAATGCATTTATTGAATATAAAAACCAGATTGAGGGAACCCATTACCCACTGTTACCTGTACCTGAATTGTCTAAAAATCCTGACTCAACTATTACCAAACCCAATGGAAATGGATCTATTGAGAAAAAAGATACTATTTTAGTCGTTAAACCTGACACAACTCAAATAGTAAAGAAAGATAGTATCAAACCTATTGAACATCCAGTAACAAATATAGTGACAGACACTGTAAAAACAAACATGAAAGATACCACAAAAGTGGAACAAATAAAAACTCCTAAATTTAATGATTCAAAAATCTATTATCGAGTACAGTTTTTGGCAGTACCTCAAAATTTAAGTGTTACTGATCCTAAGTTCAAATCATATCCTAAGGTAAAAAAATATAATGAGAAAAACCTTTGGAAATATACTTCCGGTGACGAACTCAAATGGGAAGATGCCGTTGAAATACTTAAACAGATCAAGAAACAATATCCGGATGCGTTTATCGTTGCATTTAGAAATGAACAAAAAATACCCATTTCAGAAGCAAGGCCAAAATAGAACCCAAGATTTTCGTCAATAATTACGTTTATAATAATGGATAACAAAGTGAACCAGGAAAAGGACTACTCTCAACTCATCGCTGATTGTATCGCTGAAAAAAGGCAAGCTCAGCATCTGTTGTTTAAGACTTTTTACAGTAAGATGTTTCACGTTTGTTATCGCTACGCCTCATGTTATGAGGAAGCTCAAGATATGCTCAACGAGGGATTTATCAAGATCTTTAAAAATCTGGATAAATATAAAAACTCAGGTTCTTTCGAAGCTTGGATGAAAAGGGTGATGGCGAATGCCGCTTTGGATTTTCAAAGAAAACATAAGTCAACCATTGAAACGGTAGAATACGATGCAGTTGATAATGGCACAATGGTTCAGTTCGATGAAAACACTGCTATTAGTAAAATCTCAAGTGATGAATTGATGTTACTGATCCAAAGACTCCCTTTCATGAGTAAATCCGTCTTCAACTTATATGTTTTTGAAGACTACTCCCATGCGGAAATTGCTGAAATTCTCCAAATTAAAGAGGGAACATCCCATTGGCATCTCAATTTTGCCAGAACAAAACTAAAACAACTCATATTAGAACAAACCAACCAAGCATAAGCAAAAAATGGATCAATTTGACCAACTTATTAAAGAAAAAGCAGAAAAAAAGGAGTTTAAATACAAACCTTTATTCTGGCTTATGTTTGCTAAAAGTGCAGGAATAACAGCCTATTCAGCTATTCAAGTTATAACAGGAATTGTTGTGATTACCGGAGTTATTGGTGGAACCACCTATTTTGGAGTAAAAAACTATCAAAAGAATCATCCAATCAAAAATCCAAAGAATATTATTGATACTACCACTTTTGAAACTCAAAATGAACCTGCCCCAAATACAATCACAATCGATACTTTTAAAGTTGATAACAATACCAATATCGTTGAACCTAATAAACCTAAAACATCTCAAAAGGGAATAAACTCGTTACAAACAAACCAATCTTCATCACCTACAAAAGTGATCAAAGACTCTGTTCCTACTAAGAAAACCAACAGAGATCCATACGTTGGGCGAAGAATCTTAACTATCGACCCCGATACGATTCTTACAAATGACTAAAGACTAAAGACAAAGGACAAAGGACAAAGGACAAAATTACTTATTACTTATTAACTCTAACTTAATATCTAAGCCATTTGAAGAGTTCTCTATAAGTAACTTTCTTTCCATACATTAAGATACCCACCCGATAAATCTTGGCTGCGAACCATACACAGAAAACAAAGAATAACACACATATCGCCATAGAGGATAATAGTTCAACTAATGGAACTCCAGATGGGAGTCGGATTAACATAGCTACCGGTGAAGTTAATGGAATCATGGACATCCAAAAGGCAAGTGGCCCGTTCGGATTCTCCGTTATGGGGACTAACAACATGATGGTTAACAGCAATGGAATCGTAACTGGTAAAGTAAACTGTTGTGAATCAGTTTCGTTATCAACGGCTGATCCAACTGCGGCGAATAATGCTGCATAGATCAAATATCCAAAAATAAAGTAGAATAAGAAACTCAATAATAAAACGGTAAATGAAACATTGAAATAATGATCTATCAATGTAAAGACTGAAACAGAAGGCATTTCAGCTGCATTAATGTTGGTTATTTGAGTTTGCGAAACCATTGATGCTTCAGGGCCTGCCATTTGTTGCATGACAGCTTGTGATTGGAATATATCGGGAACGGCAATCTGAACGCCATAGATAATCACAAAAGTAAGACCCACCCAAATTAAAAATTGAGTCAAACCAACCATAGCTATTCCAATAATTTTTCCCATCATTAACTCCATCGGTTTGACTGATGAAATTAGAACTTCAACAATTCTATTTGTTTTTTCTTCTAAAACACCTCTTAAAACCTGTGATGCAAACATAAAAATAAAGAAATAGATCGCAAGACCACTGAACATTCCGACAACTCGGGCAATTTCAGCCTGAGTTTCTTTCTCTTGACCGGTTTCATCTATTTTGATATTAGCAATGGAAGATCTGGTAAGACTCTTAAGTTGATCATACTTTACCGGATCAATTTTAAAAGTATCTATTAAAAGCTTATCAAACAATAATTTATCCATTTGACTTTCAATATTGGAGTTAAAAGTCATGGAAGGTTCATCTTTATAATATAGATTGGATTGGATTGCTTGAGTTCCTTTAAGAATATGTAAAACGGCATCGTATCCATTATCTAATGCTTCTTTTTTGATTACTTCTATGTCTCCGGTTCTGTAAGCAAAAGTAGTTTTAGTATTATCACTGAATCTGTTAATAAAAAACTCGTTATCATCAACGACCATCACTTTCATTGATTTTTGAGTTTCACTAGAGATTAATACTGGAACGACAATAAGGGCAGCTAATAACAACGGAGCCAAAATCGTCATGATAATAAAAGTTTTTTTCTTAACTCGAGTTAGATATTCTCTAGAAATAATTAGACCAATCTTATTCATTACTTTGTATCATTAACTTGTTTAATAAAGATTTCATTCATATTAGGTAAAATTTCCTTAAAAGTAACCAGATTACCAAAAGGTAAAATATTTTGAAGTAATTGATTACTAGATATTTGTTCATGTAGTTGAACAGACAAATGGTATTGATTATTTTTTTGAATCACATCAATTAAAGAAAATTGATCAGAATTTTGAAAATATGTTTTTGGATCTGAATCGCTTTCAATTACAATTTCAAATTGATGATTTTTAAATTGTTGTTTTAAAGCAACCAAATTTCCCTCTAATACTTTTTTTGCTTTATTAATCAGAACAATATCATCACAGATCTCTTCAACTGAAGCCATATCGTGGGTAGATAGAATGATGGTAGTTCCTTTTTTTCGAAGATTTATAATTTCCTCTTTTAAAATATTTGTGTTAATGGGGTCAAAACCACTAAAAGGTTCGTCAAGAATTAGAAAATCAGGTTCATGAATAATTGTTGTAACAAACTGTACTTTTTGTTGCATCCCTTTTGATAGCTCTTCCACTTTTCTATTCCACCAGGATTCTATTTCAAACTTTCTGAACCAGGAAACCAGGCGTTCCATAGCAACTTGTTTAGACAATCCTTTCAATTGTGCCAAATAAAGTGCTTGCTCTCCCACTTTCATTTTCTTGTATAAACCTCTTTCTTCAGGAAGGTATCCAATTTTTTCAACATCATCCTTTTGAATCGGTCTGCCTTGAAACAATACAACACCTGAATCAGGTGCTGTGATTTGATTTAATATTCTGATCAATGTAGTTTTACCGGCTCCATTAGGACCTAGTAGTCCGAAAACGGAACCTTTTTCTACTGAAAGGGAAATGCTATCTAAAGCTAAATGATTGGCGTACTTCTTAGTAACGTTTTGAACTTCAACTATTTTCACAGATTAAGATTTTGGATTCGGTTTGTTATAATTATTGTTACTTCCGTTATAATTACTACTACTTCCGCTATAATTATTACTACTACCGGTATAATTACTTTTTTTCTTTTTTTTCTTTTTCTTATTTTTGTAATCCATAACTTGTGGTTTATTGTATGGAGTACTATTAATTTTGATCAAATCTCTGGTTTGTTCCAGAACAGTAGTTTCAGGTAAATCAATTTTTCCTTCTGAAAGCATTTTTAGATGGTCGATGATGAGGGCATCTTTTACTGAATTTCTATTATGGAGCAGATAGAGTTTCTTTAGATGGTTTGCTAACAATTTCCCAAATTTCAATCTTGTTTCTGTAGGATAATCTGAAACTACTTTAACAATTTGTTCCATGTGTCTGCCATACGTTTTAAAGGTGATTTTCTCTTTATAATATTGATGTCCTTTAACTTTAGTAGGCTCAGTTAATGGTTCAGGTTTAGGGAATGGGGCATCAATATCCAATTGAAAATTGGAAATGATAAACAAATGATCCCACAATTTTCTCCAATAATCTTCAGCATGACTAGCTTTAGATTGACCTTCGACAGATTCTTTAACCTCAGGGTTAATTTGAGACATTACTTTGATGATCCCTTTTGCAGTTTCATTCCTCAAATCTCTGTCGTTAATTTGAAGTGCATATTCAATCATTTTCTGAACATTTCTGCCATACTCTTTGATTACCAATTTGTTTCTTTCTGTATTATACTCCATCAAAAGTTGATTTTTCTTTATTATTAAGTTTTTTTGGGTTGTTTGATTGTATAATGATTGAATTTCATCATTAGTACAAAAAAACAGAATTAGTTAGTGACTGATTTTGGGAAATTTCGCCATGCCCATTTATCGATAACAACTCCATTTTTGATATACATCAACCCCGGATTTGATCTAACCGCATCTCTTACCATGAATGGTCCTTTTATTGGATCAATCGGATTATGATAAATGGGGAAACTAACTTTATTTTGTTCAGTAAATTCTTTTATTTGTTGATCATTTGAATTCGTTACAGCAACGAAATCAATATTTTTAGCTTTACAATCGGCGATAAGCAATTGCAAATCTTTACTTTTTAATGCTTTTTGATTCACTTCATCCAATTGATGCATAAATAAAATATAAACCGATTTTTGAGCATTGATGTAAGATGAAGCAAAATCTCTACCGGTTGAATCCAACATATTAAATCCAGATTTTTTAGCAGGAATAGCAGGAGAAATGATGCTATCTTTACGATCTACGTAATCAAATTCTTCATAAAATTTTGGATTTTGGTCAGTAATGGTCATCATTTGGTTTTCAGTTAATGTAACCTTTTGAGCAGAATCTAATTTGTTTTGATACAAGAACATGATCTCTTTATGGGCAGGTTTTTCGATAAACCATTCCGCAACATTGTTCCCTTTTTTCCAGTTGGTATAATCAATCACAGGAAGATTAAAAACACAGTACAATTCAAAGCCAAAAGCTATTAATGCTCCCAGTGAAGCAAGTATCCATTGTCCAAAAATTGTTAGTTTAATATCCGGAATTTTATTTCTTTTAACAAAAATGATGATGGTTGGAATCATAATCACCACATTCTTCAAGAATGTTTGCAGGTTGGACATTTCCACGGCTTGTCCAAAACATCCACAATCTCTGACAACACCAAAGTTATAGCCATAGTTAACTTCCAAATGTTCTGCAATGGCTAACCATAATGTCAAGAAGAAGAAGAAGGTCATGAATAGCAAATAACCAATGGCAGTCCATTTCACTCTAATTCTGAAAAGTAGCATAAAACCTAAAAGAAATTCAGCAATAGTTGGAATAAATCCGATATAAAAGGAATAAGGATGCATAAAACTCATACCGAATGATACAAAATATTCATCCATTTTTATACCCCAAGCTACGGGATCTACTGCTTTCGTAAAACCTGAAAAGAGGAATAATCCTGCCAAAGCAAGACGAATAATCATCACCCAGAGCTGTTCTTTTTGTTTTCTGTTACTCATACTAGTAAAATTAAATGGTAAGTTTAATTAATGCAAAAACTGCATAGTTGATAATATCAAAATAGTTTGCGGCTAACCCTTCAGAAACAATAGTTTTACCATCATTGTTTTCAATTTGTTTAATCCGCATCAATTTCATTAAAATAATATCTGTTAAAGAACTTACTCTCATATTTCTCCATGCTTCATCATAATCATGGTTTTTGTCCATCATTAAATTTTTAGCATTTTGAATATGTTTTGTAAATAATTCAATTGCCTGATTTACATTAAATTGTTCATCTATTGAACTAGCAACCCCGATCTCTAATTGAATTAAAGCCATTACAGAATAGTTTACAATGCCGATAAACTCAGGAATTATTCCTTCATCTATTTTAGCAACCCCTTTCTCCTCAATGCTTCTGATTCGTTGAGCTTTGATATAGATTTGATCTGTAAGAGAAGATGTTCTTAGAATTCTCCAGGCGGTACCATAATCGATTGCTTTTTTGGAGAATAGTTCTATACAAGATTGTGCGATTTGATCAAATTGTTGAGCAGTATTCATAAAATGGTTAAGTTCTCAGATTTATTGTTTTACAAACTTTTTAATGGCAATTTTTTGATCTATATCAACTATTTTAATAAAATAAACTCCCGCTGCTAATCCAGATACAGATATTGTATGGTTGTTAGACCCAACAGAAGATATAAAGTTAATTTGTTTTCCATTAAAATCAAACAAAGTAATCTCTTTAATATCTTTATCCGTTTGGATAGTTAATGATCTATTAGCAGGTATAGGATATACATTACAATCCATTTCATAAACTTCGCAGATACCCATTGGGATTCCTTCAAATCTAGCTGAGAATGGATAATCTACAGTTACTCCGTCGTAAAGTAATGAGAAAATAAAATCTACATTGACAGACTGAGGATTTCTTGAATGGGATTGAACAGGGAATGTAACAGACTGATTGTCATTTTGTAACATATTAGGAACAGGTAAGGTTTCAACACCTTGATTGATCGTAACATTTTGATGTTCACTTCTTAAACGAGCTGTAATATTTTGTGCAGTTATTGCACTAGGATTAGAAAAGTTAACAGTAACCTGAGCAGGAGTTCCTAGTGGTATTGATTCCAATTCAACTGAATTAACAGTAATTGCATGATTATTGACAACAAGTCTTGCAATGTTATCATTAACGGCAGTTCCAAATGGAGGAAATGCAATATTATCAATCCAGGCACAATCAGATCCTGAAGTATATGATACATCTTTACTATATTCAAATTTATAAGTATGTGAACCTGCAGTCACTGGGAAAGATGCTGATTCCCATTGTGCTGATGTACCTGAAATTGACTCTTTAACAGTTCCATCAATATAAAAATTAAAGAAATCATAACCTTCTTCTGAAGACACTTTTCTAAAATAGGAAATATTGCCATCAGACAATGCAGTTAAAGTTATTTGAAGTGTAGATTTTGCATTATTTGCTAAATTTGTTTTAGACTTAGCCGAGAAAGTACCAGCGTATTCATTTGTATCAATGATCCAAGCATTGCTTGAGTTAGTCCATGGGAAAAGGGTAAAGTTACCAGTTTCAAAATCCTCCATTGTTCTACCCACAACAACATATACTGTTTGATTTACAACGTAGTCACCTTTATAAAATGAATGATACAATGGGATGATAGTTCCTTCAGCTACTGAAGCATCAATAGTTAGTGTAAAAACACTACTAACTGATTCGCCTGATGCAATAGTTGGAATATCTATTAAACTATTGGAAACTGTAGCTCCTGAGAAATAGGAATTTAATCTGGATTTCAAACCATAGAGGGTTCCTTGACCATCATTTTTGTTTTGAATGGTTAAAGAAAAAGTTTCACCCGGATCAATTATACCATCATTATTCCCAGTGTTAGCATTGATTTGGGAACTTTGGAATATCAAATGTGGTGCTAAAAGATTCAAATTGATCACTTTTAAATTCGTATTGTTATTGGAATGAATCGTCACTTGAATTTGAGCAACTGTATTGTTTGGGAACATATTGGCAACTTGTACTTGGAAATAGCCGGATAAATTATGGGTTCCTCCTTGAGCAATAGTCCCAACATAAGCTGAATCATTTAAGATGGTTATATATGGAGAAGTAGTTGCAATAGAAGCATATACATTTGATGCATCAGCAACGCCTAAGTTTGAAAGTATAACATCAAGACTTACCACTGCATTGAAATAAGGAATATATCCTGATGATGCAGAAGCAGTTGAGGCAACAACATAACTTCCACTTGGAACAATCACGTTAATAGTGGAGAAATATTGTCTATAATTTTGAGCCCATGCAGCCAATTCATATTCTCCCGGTTCTGAAAGTGGATCAAAAGAAAGGCTTGCAACACCTGTAGCATCAGCAAAAGCAGCACCAATTAAAACACCATCTTTTACTAAAGCAACATAAGCATAAGGCACTGCATTAACGGTCATTGAATTTCCGCCTACCATTAAAGCTTGTGGAGCGCTAACAGTCATTTCAGGAGCTTGAGTTAAATAAGTCATGATGGAAGGATCACCAAATAAATGGTAAATCTCCCAATAGTATAATTTCAAAGTTGAAGTGGAAGACTCAACAGCAAGGTTTCCACCTTGACAAATTCCTTGGTTGGTAACCATCCATTTATCTTGTGTTTCGTTATGGGTGTGGAATAATCTGTCATAAGCGCCTAGATTTGCTGCTGAGTATGTAGGAGAAGCGTTTATAGTACTTCGTAAACCAACACCCCAATAGTAATCTTCGTTCCAATAAGAGTTATTTGAAGCTCCGATATACCCTACAGCACCTTTTTTGCTAGCTCTTAACAAGGCTTCTCCAAAACATTCAGATTCACCAAACATCCCTGATTGACAACAATTTCCAATCATTAAACCATATTTTCCTTCATTCGACATAGCTGGGACATGACTGTTTTCAAAATTTGGATCTGCCCAACC
>DAONEU010000042.1:0-6986 GCA_035403245.1 Bacteroidales bacterium
GACCCTTGCAGCGAAACGAGGAGTACAGGCCGGAGACCGACCCTTTGGCAAGCGATGGGGTTTGTATTCGTTGGGGTGAGGGTTGGATTAAGCGCCGCCAAAGGGGAATGCCCAAATGAGTTAAGAGTGAAGAGTTAAGAGTTTTGGGGGATGGTAATCAGGGAAAAAATTATTCTTATAAAAGTAGGATGCAGTTTGACTATTAAAATTAAAATTTATATAACAATTTAAATTTATGATATTTATGTTCATTTTCTACCGGCGTTTAATAGAATATTAGTTTTGTGGGTCGTCGTACAGATTTCTCCATAAATTTGGCCTCATAAATTTTCTTTCACAAAATTTTGAAAAATATAATTATTTCAATTTTTTTAGTATATTTGCACCCCTCAAAATAAATGTACCATTTATATTTATTTTGCTGATTGTTAAGTAAATAATTTTTTTATCATATACAAGAATTTCTGAATTTTATGACAAATTCTATCTCCAGACTAAGAAACATCGGTATTGCCGCTCACATTGATGCCGGTAAAACTACTGTTTCTGAAAGAATCCTATTCTTTACCGGCGTTAATCGCAAAATCGGTGAGTCTCATGACGGCCAAGCTACCATGGACTTCATGAAACAAGAACAAGAAAGAGGAATCACTATCGCTTCTGCGGCTATCACTGCTCATTGGAACAACCACCAAATTAACCTTATTGACACTCCGGGTCACGTTGACTTTACTATCGAAGTGGAGCGCTCTTTGAGAGTTATTGATGGAATGATCGCTGTTTTCTGCGCTGTTGGTGGAGTTGAACCTCAAAGCGAAACCGTTTGGAATCAAGCTGATAGATATAGAGTGCCTCGTATCGCATTCGTAAACAAAATGGACCGTACTGGTGCAGATTTTTCTGAAGTAGTAAGCCAAATGAATGGAAACCTCGATGCTAACGCTATCCCTTTCCAACTTCCTATTGGTGCTGAAGATACTTTTGAAGGCATGATCGATTTGATCAAATTTAAAGCTTTCTATTTTGATGATCAAAAAAGCTACGAAAAAGAGATCCCTGCTGAATATTTAGAAAAATCTACTGAAGCTAGAAATATTCTGATTAGTACTCTTTCTGATTTTAATGATGAAATGGCTGACCTTTTCTTAGAAGAAAAAGAGATCCCTTATGATCTTTTTATGAAGGCTGCCAGAGAAGCAACCCTTAAACTGCTTATTACTCCGGTTTTTTGTGGTGCTGCTTATAAAAATAAAGGAATTCAATTGCTTTTAGATGCTGTTATTGATTTCCTTCCATCTCCTATCGATGTTGGTGCTGTTGTTGGAACAGATGTAGATGAACATGACAAAACAATTACCAGACATCCATCTTCAAAAGAACCATTTGCTGCTCTAGCATTTAAGTTAATCAACGACCCTTATGTCGGTCAACAAACTTTTATTAGAATATTTTCAGGTACGATCTCTTCCGGTATGCAATTTTTTAATTCTACCAAAGGGAAGTATGAACGTGCCGGTAGAATTTTTAGAATCAGAGCAAAAGATAGAGAAGAAATTAAGGAAGCCGGTCCTGGTGAAATCGTGGCATTAGTGGGAATGAAAGTGACCAGAACAGGTGATACTTTATGTTCATCTGATCAACCGCTATTGTTGGAAAATATCCATGTTCCACCTGCTGTTATTGAACTAAAAATTACTCCAAAAGCTAGAAAAGAATCTGAAAAATTGGGTGAGGCTTTATCAAAACTGATCAATGAAGATCCTTCTTTCAGAGCTAGATATGATGAAGAAACCCAGGAGACTATCGTTTCAGGTATGGGTGAACTTCACCTGGAAATTATCATGGATCGTCTTAAAGAAGAGTTTAAAGTGGAAGTGGAAGTGGGTGAACCTGCTGTTTCTTTCAGAGAAACTCTTACAAAAGAGATTGAAAATAATTACAAATTCGTAAAACAATCCGGTGGTAAAGGACATTATGCGCACACTCTAATGCGTTTTGAACCTAATGATGGAAAAGGATATGAGTTTGTAGATAAAATCAAAGGTGGAAATGTCCCTGGCGAATATGTTGGTTCTGTAGATAAAGGAGTGAAAAAAGCAATGGAAAAAGGTCCTTTGGCCGGATTCCCTGTAGTTGATGTAAAAGCAGTCCTTTTGGATGGTAGTTACCACGCTGTTGACTCCTCAGATATGGCTTTCCAATTGTGTGCCGGTATGAGTTTCAAAGAAGCTTTCATGAAAGGTAAACCGATTTTATTAGAGCCTATCATGAAAATTGAAGTGAACACTCCTGATGATTATATTGGAAATGTTACCGGTGACTTTAACAAAAGACGTGGTCGTATTGAAAGTATGAGAAGACATAGAAAAGGATCTCAAAAATTGAACGGTTTCGTTCCTTTAATGGAGATGTTTGGCTATGCTACTGCTTTAAGAAATATATCCAGCGGAAGAGCAAACTTCTCTATGGAATTCTATAATTATCAACCCCTTCCTGCTGCTACGCAAGAAGAAGTTTTGAAAAAATTAGCGTCTAAAAACGCTCAGAAATAATAACTATTTGGTTAATGGTTAATTGTGGTTGAGAGTCGGAGCATACTTATGCACCGGCTCTTGTTTTTTTATTGGAATCCTATTTGAAAAACTTCTTGTATATTTGTGTGTTCAATTCTACTCATATGAATAGTCTTTCTAAAAACAATGTAACACTCCTTTCTGAAAGAAAAAATGGCAATATTGTTTCCATTAAGCTTTCAGATCGATCTGATTTTAATTCTAAAAAGAATCCTCCTTCGATCTCTTTTAGTGTGATTACTACTAAAATCGGAAAACTTATTGTTGCTTCAACCTCTAAGGGAATATGCTTTGTAGGATACCATGAAAAAGGGGAAACTTATGTAGAACAATTGCAAAAAAGATTCCCAAACTCCAAAATTAAAAATCGAAAAAGCAAACTTCATGGGCTTTTAAAAGAAGTATTTAAAAAAGATTGGACCAACTTGCCTAAAATTCCACTCCATTTAAAAGGGACCCCTTTTCAAATGAGCGTTTGGGAAGCACTTTTAGAGATTCCTTATGGATCTATAACCACTTATAGCTATATCGCAGAAAAGATTGGAAGGCCCAAGGCCAGAAGAGCTGTTGGTACAGCCATTGGTAAAAACCCCATTCTTTTTTTAATCCCTTGCCATCGCGTTATTGCTGCTAGCGGCAAACTTGGTGGCTTTTACTATGGTATTGATAAAAAAGTGTTTCTCCTAAACAAGGAATGCCCCTCCAAAAAAAATAAAAATCTACATACTTGGGATCCAACCCTATTTTAATAATCAATTTATTATGATTCTTGAAACCTCTCATCTCTCTTTTCAGTACGATTCCGATTTTGCAATTAAAGATCTTTCTTTTCATTTAAACAAAGGAGACTTTTGCGCATTAATCGGTCCAAACGGATCAGGGAAAACTACCCTGTTAAATCTTTTAACCGGACTTCTTAAGACGACTGAAGGAGCAATCAAAATTGACGACCGAGAACTTAAAAATTATTCTGCTATAGAATTAGCGAGAAAAGTTGCTGTTGTTCCCCAAAGGCAGGAGTTGGTATACGATTTCTCAGTTTATGACACTGTGATGATGGGAAGAAATCCGCATCAAAACCGATGGGAGTTTTCGAATGAGAAAGATCACAAAATTGTGATGAATGCATTAGAACAGACCAAGTTATCTCATTTAAAAAATCGTTTAACAAATCATTTAAGTGGAGGTGAATTTCAAAGAACATTAATTGCTCGTGCTATTGCCCAACAAGCCCCAATCATGATGTTGGATGAACCTCTTTCCAATTTAGATATTGCCCATAAATTTGAAATTATGGAAATATTAAAAAACATTAATCAAACGCAACAAACCACAATTATTATCATTATCCATGATTTCTCATTTGCATTTCAATATGTTCCACTCTCCCTTTTGATAGACAAAGGAACATTAATGTTTTTTGGGGCGACTAATGAAGTGTTCTCCGGGAACATGCTCTATGAAGCTTTTAATTTGAATCAGGAGTTTCAAATTGATCGCTATGGAAACGTCTTTAAAGTTAACAATATATGAAAAAATATATCATTCTATTACTCATTTTTAGTCTTCTTTTTTCTTTCTCACTCCAAGCCCAAAAGAAAGTATATGCCACTTCTTTTGGATTAGTTCCTGATAACGGAAAAGATGGTACAGAGGCTTTTATTAAAATTTTTGATGCAATTAAAGATGAACCTGAAGTACAACTCATTATAAGTGCTGGTACTTATCATTTTTATGAAGAAAATAGTTTTAAAAAAATATATTACGAATCGAATACCACTAATACTGGACCAAAGAATCTGTCCATATTAATGAAAAACCTGCAAAATGTGCATGTTGAAGGCAATTTTGCTCAATTCATCTTTCATGGTAAAGTTCAACCTCTAACCATTGAAAATTGTAAAAATATTAAAATCAGAAATCTTTTTATTGATTTTGCAACACCAACATCCGCTGAAGGAGAAATTATTGATGTTAAGAATGATCATTTTGTTTTAAAAATTGATACAACTCAATATTCATATACGATTCAAAACAAGAAAATTAAATTTTATATTGGGAAACACCTCAATCAACCATACTCCTTTATCGAATTTAATACTAAACACAACATTGTGGAACCTTATTCCGGAGATCGTGGTTGGGATAATTTTGATGTTGTTGAAGATTCTATAGGTGTACTTAAAATTTTCACTTCAAATACACAAATACTACCTAAAAAAGGAAACTGGATCGTGATTAGATATGGAGAAAGGACACATGCAGGTGTATTTATTCTTAATAGTTCTGATATTACTATGCAAAATTTGAACATCTATCAATCGGATGGATTGGGAATATTAAGTCAAAATAGCAAAAATGTCAATTTCTATAGTTGTAGCATCGTTCCAAACACATCAATAAATAGAAAATATTTTAGTAGTCATGATGATGGATTCCATTTTATGGGATGTTCCGGTTTGATTCAAATGGACAATTGTGAAACTTATGGATTAATGGATGATGCCGTTAATATTCATGGAATTTATACTCAAATAACTAAAATCTCTAAAAACAAAATAAAAGCTCAATTCATGCATCCTCAAAGTACGGGTTTGGAATGGGGAAGAGTTGGTGAAACTGTGGCTTTCGTTGATAATAAATCAATGGTAACTCTATCAACAGGAATTATTAAAAAATATAAAAAACTGAATGTCAATGAATTTGAGATTACATTTGAAACGGATGTTCCGGGTTCTTTGACGAAGGGGATGGTTATTGAAAATTTGACCTGTTATCCAGATGTGATTATCAGAAATTCAAGATTTCGTAGTGGAAGAGCTCGAGGCCTTTTATTAAGTACTCAAGGAAAAATCTTAGTGGAATCCAATATTTTTGAAACGAGTGGAAGTGCTATATTGATTGCAGGAGATGCGAATAATTGGTTTGAATCTGGCCCTGTTAATAATGTTTTAATCAAAAACAATATTTTTAGATACTCCTGTTTAACTTCGTTATATCAGTATTGTGAAGCGGTGATCTCAATCTACCCTGAAATTCCCGAATTGGAGCCCGAATATCCTTATCATACCAATATTAGAATCGAAAAAAACAACTTTTTCCTTTTTGACTATCCTATCCTTTTCGCAAAATCTGTAAATGGTATCTATTTTATAAACAATACTTTATACCGGAGCAATGACTTTCAACCATTCCACTATAACAAGTTTGGTGTAAAATTGATAGGTTGTAAAAATGCATTTATCGGCAATAATCAAGAGATTGGTAATATCCTGGGAAAATCCGTGATCATCGAACAGATGGAGCCTGGAGAGGTCAACAAAAAACAAAAATAAATCTATTTAATATCCTCATTACCAAGCTCTTTACTTTTTCACTCTTTTTGCGCATTCCCCTTTGTACACGCAATTCAAACTCTCAACTAAACTGATTATCAACCCCGTCACGTGCCAAAGGGTCGGTCTCCTCCTACAAGTCCGCACATCGATTAAATGCTTCCCAAAGTTTAAAGTCTAAAAATTGAATGGTAATAGGCATTCTTAAAAAATTACTTTCTATTCCACCTAGTTTACTAATTATAAATTTTATAATGGGTTTTCAAGATTTTTGTTTCAACAAATAAGGGACTATCCTTAAATTTGTCATCAACGGTTAAATACCAATAAACGTCAAAGTCATCAATATGTTTATAGATAAGTTTTATTTCCAAGACAATTTCCTAGGAGCTTCAAAATGGATTCCATTTACTATTTCATTATACAAATTGGCTTCATTTGCATTCATCATGCCAACAATATTAATTAAACCTGGTGTTCCGATATATACCAACTCAATGCGACCATATTTAATCTCATACACCACATAAACACCCGATTTATCTTTAGGAGCATTACACACTTTTTCTAAATCTTCTGTTGAAGAAATAAAAGGTGCAAGATATTTGATGAATCAGAACAAGGGACTAGAGATGGCTATCAGTAGAAATTATATGACCAAAACTTCAATGTTCGCAAAAAATGATTTAATTGAAAACCTTGTCCCTTGTCAAAAGTTAATCAATTGCCTCAAACATTCTCTTACTATAGAAGAGTTTAGAAAAGAATATTTAGGAATATTTCATTTCAAGGTTGAGAAAAATGCCAAAAATTACATGAACTGATTAAAGTAAAAGAAGAATTGAGTACATGAGAAAAATAGCAAATTACTTTGTAGTAACTGAAGAGAAGCCTTTCTCCGAAAATTTCATTTTGATACAGTTAAAAAGGAGTGCATATGAACCAAAATATTGTCAATAATAAATTTATAACACAGCAAGGAAACAATAATCTATTGATTATCAAACTATTGAAAGTATTTTAAAAAAAATTGCATAAAATGTTCGAAGTATGAAAAAATATTGTAATTTTGAGCACT
>DAONEU010000042.1:7086-15656 GCA_035403245.1 Bacteroidales bacterium
AAAAAAATTGCATAAAATGTTCGAAGTATGAAAAAATATTGTAATTTTGAGCACTAAAAAAAATTATGCTCTTTTCAACTGAACAGCAGAATTTTGCCTCTCAGTTGAAAAAAAATATTAACAAACTAAAAATCCTGTCCAAATAAAGGGGGACACTTCATCGTTATCAGTTTTTTTCAATTAAATAAATAATTCATCAAGTAATAATAATACAAAAAAAATATGAAAAAATTTTTTTTAATAATTCTTTTTTTATTTAGTGTATCACTATTGATATCCCAAACAACGCAAATTCAAACAAAAAGTATTATTCTTAAAATGAAAGGATATATATCTCTCCCTGAAAGTTTTGATTCCGAAAAGAAAAGAACTGGCATTGATGAACTAGATCTTTTTATTACCACAAATCAAGTTATTCATATCAAACACTTGATTTCAGGGAAAAATAAACCTCAGCTTCTCTTTAGGTTTGAATTTTCTTCAAATGTGGATATTAATAAGATGATTGAGGAAATAAAATTATTGCGTTGTATTGAAATTGCCGAGCCTGATCATATAACCGGCATTACCGGTACGCTTTCTATCACACCTAATGACGCACAATTCATTAAACAATGGGGCTTATATAACAATGGCACTTTTAGCTATTCTCCAGCTACATCAGGTGCAGATATTGACATGAAAAATGCATGGACCATTACACAAGGGGATACAAATGTTATAGTTGGGGTAATTGATACTGGAACAAAACTAGACCATCCTGAATTTAGTGGTAGAATTTGGCTAAATAGTCAGGAAATCCCCAATAATGGGATAGATGATGATGGAAATGGTTATATAGATGATCTTAATGGATGGAATTTCGTTAGTTCAAGCAACAATCCAACAGATAACAACGGTCATGGAACAAATGTTGCAGGTATTATTGGGGCAAACGGCAACAATGGTATTGGTTATGCCGGGGTTGACTGGAATTGTAAAATAATGACTTTAAAAGCTTTAGGATCAAATGGTCAAGGTTTGAATTCATATATTATACAATCCATTTATTATGCAGTGGACAATGGTGCGAGAGTTCTAAATATGTCACTTGAGAGTTCTAGTTCTTCATTGCTATTTCAGGATGCTATTGATTACGCAATCAATAATAATGTTGTTGTTGTTGCAGCTATGGGAAATAACAATCATAATACTAATCATTATCCCGCTGCTTCTAATGGAGTTATTGCTGTTGGTGCAACAAATCCCAATGACACCAGAGCAAATCCTTTTCAATGGGGTGGAGGCAGTAATTATGGAGATCATATATCTGTTTGTGCTCCAGGGAACTACATTTTTGGATTGCACTATAGTTTAAATACCAATTATAACTATTATTATTCAGGAACATCTCAAGCTGCTCCTCATGTTGCCGGTTTGGCATCTTTACTTATAGCCCAAGATCCTACAAGAACAGTTGAAGAAATTAGGATGCTTATTGAAAGTTCATCGGAAGATGGTGTTGGATTAGCTACTGAAGATAAACCTTTATGGGATCCCTATTACGGTTTTGGACGTATAAATGCATACCAAGCACTTAGTGTTATACCCACCAATAAAACCCTTAACTTATCTGTAAGTGGAGTGGGCTCCTTAAATTTACCTATAGGAACACAATCCTTTGCTTATGGAGCACTTATTACATTAGAAGCAATCCCACTTAATGAATATTATTTACAAAAATGGATTATTGATGGTGTTGATTATGTTAATCCTTCGAACGAGCTAAAGTTTAGAATGAATAAGAATTACACGATTCAGGCTGTTTTTTCTTTAAGACCAATAAAATATGTTACAGAAAATGGTGCCGGTCTTAAAGATGGATCATCATGGAGCAATGCTTATGGTAATGCTGAATTTCAAAATGGTATCAACACTTCACAGATTGGAACTATTTTTTGGGTAGCACAAGGAACATACAAACCCACAGAGATTTTACCCTTTGCAGGAACTGAAAATAGAGGAAAATCATTTATAATAAGAAATAACATCATAATTTATGGCGGTTTTAATGGTACAGAATCATTGCTATCTCAAAGAGATTACATCAATAACATTACTGTCTTTTCCGGTGATATTGAAATTCAAAACAATTCAAGTGATAATTCTTACCATGTAATCTGGTTTGAAAATAAAAACAGATTCACTTTTGTTGATGGTATCACAATCAAAAATGGCAATGCCAATGGCGTATATAATGAATGTGATCGCGGAGGTGGAGTTTTTTCAGGGATTATTTATAATTGCATCATAGAATACAATTCAGCTTCATATTATGGAGCAGGAGCATATCAAAGTGAACTCATTAATTGTATAGTAAGAAACAATAATGCTAATTATGGTGGAGCAATTTATGAATCGAATGTTGATTCATGCAATATTAGTAATAATTCTGCAGCAGTTTATGGCGGAGGGGCCTATAATTCTACTATAACAAACAGTATTCTTAATAATAATAATGCAAACAGAGGTGGTGGCGCATATTTGGGTAGCTTTTCAAATACCATTTTTGAAGGTGATTCTGCGAATTATGGTGGAGCTGTTTACAATGGGAATGCTTCCAATTGCACTTTTTTAAATAATTTGAGCTACTCCCAAGGTGGTGCTGGTTACAACAGTGTTTTCAACAACTGTAGTTTTATAGGTAATAGGGGAAGTGAGGGTGGCGCCATCACAGATTCTGAAGCCGATTCTTGTAGTTTTACAGCCAATGTCGCTCAGTTTAATGGAGGTGGAGCATACCTGTCCAATATTGCAAACAGCACTTTCGTTAATGATACAGCTTATACCGGAGGGGCTGCATACGAATGTAATTTAATCAACTGTAGTCTTAACGGAAATTTTGCTTCATCTAAAAGTGGTGGAATGCATTTAGGAGATGCTTCTAATTGTATTTTTGAAAACAACACTTCATTTTCGGAAGGTGGTGGTGCTGCATCCGAAATAAACGCTAATAACTGCATTTTTAATAATAACATGTCATTTGCCGGTGGTGGTGCTTTACAGTCAAGTACTGCAAATAATTGCACATTTAACTACAATTCAGCCGGAAGTGGAGGTGCTATGCTTAATTGTGAGGCTGTGAAGTGCTCTATTCTAAACAATAGTGCAATAAACGGTGGTGGTACTTATTTCGGAAATTACGATTCCTGTTTATATATTTCAAATATTGCATTCTCTAATGGACAAGGAGGTGGTGCTTATAATGGAATAATCAGCAACAGTATATTCGTTAGCGATTCCGCTTATATGGGTGGTGCTGCTTACTCTGCAGAACTATTCAATTGCATTTTAGTTAATAATAAAGCCCAACAAAATGGTGGTGCTATTAATTATTGTACAGTAAAAAATAGCCTGATATACAACAATATAGCCCATAACTACGGAGGAGCAGCTTATAATAGTCGTATTCTTAATTCTACTATCGTTGAAAACAAAGCACAAAATACAGGAGGTGGAACTTATAATAGTAATCTCATAAACTGCATGGTTTGGGGAAATAAAAAATTAAACGGCACATACGATCAGAAATGGGGTGGCGCCGATACCAATTGTGCCATTCAAAGCTTAACGATTCCACCCGGGCCTAATAATATTGCACTTTCTGCATTGAATCAAGGAACTCAAGCCGGAATCAATTATCCTGTGTTTTTAGACCCTTCTAATGGCAATTTCCGCATACAACCCACATCAGCAGGGTTTAATACAGGAAACAATAGTTATGTTCAAAGCTTATATACCGATAACAATGGAATTATTATCATAACCTCACAGCTTGATTTAGATAGTAATGCTAGGGTCATTGGATCACAAATTGATTTAGGTGCTTACGAGACATCTTCAACGATGCTATCAATATTACCTTCTTTAAATGGGACAACTAACCCAATACCAGGCTCTTATAACTACAATAATACATATACTACCGTTGTAAATGCCATTCCAAATACAGGTTATTACTTTGAAAAATGGTTAGTTAATGGGGCTGATAGTTTAAATTCTGCAATCAATCTATATATGAATACTGATTATACGGTTCAAGCTTTTTTTCATATTAATCAGTATGATTTTATATTGAATAAAACAGGTAATGGAAGTGTAAATCATGCTTATGGAACTACACTATATAATTATAACTCTGTAATAAATCTCACTGCTACACCCGATACAAATAGTTGCTTTGTTAAATGGATTTGTAATGGAATCGACTCATTAAATTCAAGTATTTCAATTACAGTTGATACAACATATCAAATCGAAGCCATATTTTCTAACCAAGCAGAGTTAGATTTAACCATCAGTGGTAATGGTAGCATTAATCATGTTTCTGGTATAACCCAGTATAGTGTTGGTTCTGTAATAGAGCTGATTGCAACACCCGATGCTCATCATAATTTTTTGAAATGGATAGTAAATGGTATTGATTATCTGAATGATACTCTTAATCTTGTTATGAATAACTATTATACTGTTGTTTCTGTTTTTGAACCTGTTAAATACGAACTCAGTCTTTCAATTGTTGGAAACGGACAAGTTAACCATCAAGTTGGGACTACTTTGTATGATTATGGTTCACAAGTTTCATTAACCGCTATAGCTAACACTGGATATAGTTTTGAAAAATGGATAGTAAATGGAATAGATAGTTTAAATCCAACAATTCATATCATCATGGATACAAACTATATTGTTGAGGCAGATTTTGATACTTTACAATATAATTTTTCACTAAGTGTTACAGGAAATGGCAACGTTAATCACTCTTTAGGAACAACTTCTTATCATTACGGAACAATAATTCAATTAACTGCAACTCCTAATGAAAATTATCATTTTGATAAATGGGAAATTAATGGAGTAAATAATTATTCAAATCCTGTTCAAATAACGATTCAAGACAATATGAGTGTTCAAGTCACATTTTTGTATAATACGTCAGTTGATGAAGTAATTAACAATACTATAAAAGTTTTTCCTAATCCAGTTAGCAACATCTTATCAATAAGTAGCTCTAAAAATAATTTATTAAAAATAGAGATTTTTAATGAGTTGGGGCAACTCATCTATTATGATTTATGCCATAACGCTATCAGCTACTCTGTATATACAGCTGAGTTTAGTAACGGTATTTATTTTTTAAGAATTTTTATAAACAATTTCGAAGTTTATAATACAAAGTTTTTAAAGTATTGATTAATATTCTATTATAGTCATAAAATAGATGTCAATGCCCAAAACCTCTTACTCCAATAAAAAAACTTTTCCCCCTACCTCATTATAGGTCTTGACTTTAAATTGTATCGCTTTCGTGCCAGATTTTGTTGGGGTGAAGATCACTTTTTTCTTTTCGCCTGAAAACAAATCAAAATAATTATCAGAATACTTTCCCTTAACACTTGGATTTGTAGAGATCATCACTCCACGGATAAAATAATCTGTTGTGAATGTGATTTCATATTTATTTCCTTTTTTAATTACTTCATATTTGAAGTTTTTAGCTTCATTAGGAATAAAACGCATATCATAGATCATTAACTTTTGAGCTATGACTTTACCTTTTTTATCTTTAAAACTGATTTTCAACAATTTGGAATCTGATAGATCTGGATTGGAATGGTATGTGAAAACTAAAGTAGAACTATTGGGTTTTACCTCAACACTGTGTTTTTCCTGGTGTAAAATTTGTCCTGAATAGTTCATCTCTTCGATAAATAATTCACCTGTTTGCTTTTTTAAAAGATCTGTAACTATGTATATATCATACGTTTGAAGATCTTTTTTATCTGTAGCAATAATCGTAGGTTCAAATTTTTCTTTTACTTTATAATGTAGTGCTTTCCAGTTGCCATAGTAATCGATACTACTCCAGGAAGCTACTGGCCAACAATCGTTAAGTTGCCAATATAAAGTACCCATACAATGGGGGTTTTTCATACGGTGTTTTTCAATAGCTTCCCCAATTCCGTAAGCTTGTACTAATTGACTAACATAGACAAAATCCTGAAGCGAGTCGGGAATAAAAGCATATTGTTGCATCGCTTTTTTGATAATTTGAACACCTCTTGGATGTTTTTGATGGTTTCTCATCACAATAGAGTTGAGATTCCGATCAGAAGGAAGGGTGAATTTCTCAATAGTAGATATTTCAGGATAAGCCTGAAAACCATATTCGGACATAAAACGACCGGTTTTAGGGCCCCACACTTCGAAAGGTTCCTCCCCCCACCAAACACCCCAATAGTGAGAATCACCATGCGTTAAACATTCAGGATGCCCCCAACCCCACTCTGGTGAGGAAGGGTGATATGGTCTGTTATCATTTTGTGCCACCAGATTTGGAAGGAGTTGGTTGAAGAGATTTTTTAAATTGAAATCTAACTCTTTTTGCACATCTAAAGAATATGCATCTTTCCAACCCCAATCATCCCAGCCGTTTTTAACTTCATTGTTACCACACCACAAAGCTAATGAAGGATGGTTTCGTAATCTTTGTATCTGATACTCTGCTTCTTTGGTTACATTATGGATGAATGCCTGATCTCCGGGATAAAGAGCACAAGCAAAAATAAAATCCTGCCATACCAGTAACCCTAATTCATCACAAAGCTCATAAAAACGATCATTCTCATAGATTCCGCCACCCCAGACTCTAATCATATTCATATTGGCCTCTTTTGCGGATAATAAGAGATCTTTATATCTTTGATTATTCTCTTTTTCTGTTGGAAAACTATGAACCGGTATCCAGTTTGCGCCCTTCATGAAAACAGGCACTCCATTTACAATAAACTCAAACGATTCTCCAATTTTATCTTTTACTTTTCGTAATTCTATAGTTCTAAATCCAAACTTGTCCTCTATTGAAGTAAAATATCGATCATTTTCAACTTCTACTTTTACGGTATAGAGCTTATGGCTCCCCATTCCGGCAGGCCACCAATACTCAGGATTTCTCACTTTAACAGGTTCTTTAATCACATTTTTTCCTGCTTTCAGAGAAACACTTTTTGAACCTATTTTACTTCCATCCACATAAAAATTCAAATCAACTTTTTCACTTTTAGAGGCATAAATTGTGGAAGCCACTTCTACAACCCCTTTTCTTTTGGTTAATTCTGTTTGTTTTAAATGTATGTTATCTATTTTGAAACCGTTCCACAAATCAAGATATACTTTTTGCCAAATTCCACAAGTAATCAATTTTGGGCCCCAATCCCATCCTGTTTGATAAGGTGCTTTTCTGGAAAAGACTCTGTTATCGGGAAGTTTATAGGGAATCTTTTGTGCAGCAGCAACCTCTTTTGGAACGGATGGGGAAAACTTAACCGTCAGAACATTATGGGTCTCTTTCAGATTTTTAGGTAGTGGAAACCGCCACTGTCTGAACATGTTATTGGTTTGTTTCGTTCCATCTTCAGCTTTGAGTTGTTCTCCATTTAAAAACACTTCTGCGTAGGTGTCTAATCCATCAAAAACAAGAGCTCCATTTTCATATAAACCTATGCTTCCTTTATCAAAAATAGCGGTATAAATCCATACTTTATTAGAAACCCATTGGACACTGTTTTCATTGTTTCTGTAAAAGGGATCTTCAATAATACCATTGTCTTTCAAATCGTTATGGATTGTTCCCGGAACTGTTGCCGGATAATTTTTCCCATTATACGTTACGACCCATTTCAAACTATCAGATGTAAGTAATCTCATCTCATGTGATGGAACCGATGTTTTCTTACAGGAGTTAAAAATGAATAATGAAAGGAAAAGAATCCCAATAAACGATTTTGTTTTCATTTTTTTAATCATTAAATCTTTGAATCTTCCACCCATTGAGTAGAAATTTTGCAAATTTCTTTTTTTTCTTGATTGTAAATAGTGGCATTAAAAGCAAGATCATCGGTCTGTTCTGTAGCAAATGTGTACTGCTCTTCAGCCTTTAACTGATAGGAATAGTTCACAACGATCTCTTTTAAAGTATGTTTTTTGTAAAAAGTATATTCAAATTGATCAATCATCCATCTGGCATAGTTTACATTATTAACATGATCGTTCATATCCAGATCTGAAATTAAAACGGGATGAAATAAGGGATTTTCAGGAAATTCAACCCTTTTTAATTTGGGTACTCGTGTCGTAAGAGCATGTTTTTGATCGGGAAAATCGATATGCATACTCATTTGATCCATTCTCATGATTCGGTTTATACGATAATCAACGATCATCCATTCAGAAGATGCGGAGGCCAATAGTTCCCCTGACTCACTAAAAACTTCATAATCGCGGAGAAAGACAAGTGTTTCGTGAGCTTTTGGCCATGTTTCAATCAAGATTTTGTCGTTCCATTTCGGATATTGATGCACTACCATGTGCACTTTTGAGAGCGCCCAGAAAAGACCATCCTGATGTAAGTCATCCCATCCTCTTTTGAGCACTTTAGCATGTTGCCCAGCTGCTTCATGAATAAGATGTAAAAGTCTGTAAATATGAATATTATGTCTGAAATCGATATCGAAGCCATTCACTTCAGCTTC
>DAONEU010000043.1:0-1698 GCA_035403245.1 Bacteroidales bacterium
AAACTGTCTCCCTGGCTGGTAATGATCGTATAACCAGCATAATCGAGGCCATCCTGTAGGGCGTCCATCGTGATGAAGGTGGTGGGACCGAACTGAACCACGTTTTGGATATGGTCGTGACCGTTTATTACCATATTAATATTGTATTCCAGACAAAGTTGGGACAGCGCCATCACTTCACCGGGGTAAGGATTGGTGCTGAGGGTATTTCGAATTCTGAAAATGTTCACGTGACTGAAAATGACGCAATGTCTATACTCATCCCGATGAGCCTGTAAAAGTTCGTTTAGCCATTCAAACTGTTTAGTCCCTAGTGTTCCACCACCGGAATCAAGACAAATATAAAGATCTTTCGCATTAGGCGTCTGAACGGTAAAGTAGTAGATTCCGGAACCAAACATTTGGTAAAATTGCAACCAACCATGAAAATAGAGGTCGTGATTGCCCACGAGTTGAAAGGTTAGCAATGAATCAGGATCAGGGATGTTTTGTTTTAAAAAAAGGTAGTTTTCCACACTTCCTGTAGACATATCACCTACCATTACAGTTGCAATAGCCTGATCATTTTTGGCAGAATTAAAAAAAATATTCAAATTATCTGCAGTCCCCAAGTGAGAATCACCCATTGCGTATATTTTATAGTCTTCTGAATTAATGGAGATGGTTTTAAACGGATGCGTTTCATTCCATTCCATAGATTGGTCAAATCTTTCATCGACTGTTTCGTAGGCAGCCACAAAACCTCTCATTTCGAAATAATCGCACCCTTGAAATCCTAGAATGATCAATAAAAATAGAAATTTTATTTTATGTTCCATAATACGCCTGCTCTTAAAAATAATCCATAATAATTAGCACTGATATTCATAACCCCGGCTTTTAGCAGCCACATCTCTGCAAAAAGGGTAAGTTGAGATTTGATTTTGTATTTACCATCTAGATAAATCATCGGATTACTCGCCTGATTGATCACAAAATAGTCTTTATTAGTGATTCCTATGCCAATATTCCATTTAGAATCAATAGGTTTTAGATTATATTTGATTCCATACACCAGATTCCACAGTTCATAGATGTTTCGATTGTTGAAATTCAACTCGTTTTCAATTTTATTAAAATGTATATTTCTAAAATGGAGTCCGGCGAGCCATTCGAAGTGTTTTGTTTTTAAAATACCCAAAATTGCTCCATTATTTTCTGTGATCCATTGAGAGTAAAGATTCATGAAATACTCCACTGAGAGATTCAATTCCATTTTTTTTAAAGGAAATTTTTGGTTCACCAGGATATCCAATCCGGAAAAGAATCGGTTGAAACTGGTTTGTTCGATCAAATCAACTCTGGCACCGATTTTGAAAGTTGTATTTTTTAAGGTATAATCAAAATAACTGCTGTTGGATAAATAGAATCCGTTGGAAGACTTTGTTTTTCCAAAGTCGATATGGTTTTGCAGTCGATATTGAGCTTCCATTTTGATAACAAAAAGGAAGCAAGCGAATACTAAAACAAAAAATTTAAACATGGTTGGTATTTTTTTTGCAAAATTAAAACAATTTTCCAATTTTCAAATATTTACAGATATTTTTTGACAATTCGTCTATACATGCTTAAAAAATTGAGACATTTTTTTTATTTTCGCGAGCTTAAAATTACAACAACTATGAAATCATTAAAACGGATCATTTTAATTACACTAAT
>DAONEU010000043.1:1798-14953 GCA_035403245.1 Bacteroidales bacterium
TGAATCCATCAATGATATCATGGAGTATTCATCACATATTCAATGTTCTATAGCTCCAAATCCAAATTATGGACAGTTTAAACTTCAGTTATCAGAGGTTCCTGAAAAAGCAACTATCGAGTTTTATAATGCATTAGGACAATTGATTCAAGTAGAAAATATTGAAAATAGTTCCGAAACTTTTGATTTAAAACCACATACAGGTATGATTTTCTATACTATTGTTTCAGATAACAAGATGGTTTTCAGGGGGAAGATGATCGTAAGATAAGAGCCCTTTGCTGATTTGCTGATTTGCTAAACTGCTGATGTGATATTGTGCTAATGTGTTAATTTTCTATTTATTAATAAGAAATAAACTTCTTTATTTCTAGATTCTGCATTTGTCTAGAGAAAAATGAAAAAAAATTAACAATTTTTAAGAAATTCGTAATAAATTTTTTCATTAGATCAAATTTTTTCTTATATTTGACCGCTTTTGTTGAAAAACTTAGATATTTATAGGACAACACTTTAAACCACTTTATATTCATTTAAACCAAGTTATTATGTCGAACAGCGAAGAATTTATTGGCCAACTTGTGGCTAAGTACGGAAAAAAAAGAGACAGTTTAATGCCTATCTTACAAGATGTTGTGGATAACTTTTACTACCTTAACGAGGAAAGAATGGTTGCCATTGCTAAAGCATTGGATATTTCCACTGCAGATGTTTACGGGACTGCTTCTTTTTATTCTTTTTTAAACACCAATGAAAGGGGAAAATATGCCATACGTGTTTGTCAAACTATCATTTGCGATATGAAGCGCAAAGAGGATATCATTGACGCAATTACTGAACTTATCGGTATCAAACCCGGAGAGACTTCACATGACGGAAAGTTCACATTGGAGTACACTAATTGTTTAGGCTGGTGCCATAAAGGTCCTGCTATGCTTATCAACGATGAAGTTTACACCGAGTTAACACCTGAGAATGTGAAGGATATCCTTTTAAGTTACATGAAAAAATAAGTTTAAGAATTTAAAAAAACAAATCAAATGGCGACAGAACTAAAAAGAACAGAACTCATTTTCAAAGAAGATATGGATTGTCCTTCTTTGATGCAACATGTTATGAAAATGGGAAAAGATGCCTATCTTCAAGAATTGATAGATTCAGGGCTTAAAGGCCGTGGTGGTGCAGGTTTTCCTACCGGATTAAAATGGAAATTAGTAAAAGAACAAGATACAGAAATAAAATTTGTAATCTGTAATGCAGATGAAGGGGAACCCGGTACATTTAAAGACCGCGAAATCCTAGACAGATCAACAGACAAAGTGATCTGGGGTATGGCATTGGCTGCTTATGTAGTTGGAGCTAAAGAAGGATTCATTTATTTACGCGCTGAATACAAATTTTTATCCACAAAATTAAAATTGGCGATCGATAAAATGGAAAACCAATTGAGATTATTAGGAATTCACTTTCATTTAGATCTAAAATTTGGAGCAGGTGCATATATCTGTGGTGAAGAGACTTCACTACTAAGATCTATGGAAGGTCATAGAGGAGAACCTACAAACAAACCTCCCTATCCTGTTAATAGCGGCTACCTTGGAAAACCTACAGTAGTGAATAATGTGGAAACATTCGTAAACACATTAATCATAGCTGATATTGGCTCTAAAGAATATATCAAATTGGGAACTAAAGCATCTCAAGGATCAAAATTATTCTCTGTATCAGGTGACTGCTGCAAGGAGGGGATTTTTGAGTTGGAATTGGGTTTGACCGTTCAACAATTTGTTGATGAATTTGGAGATGGTGACACCAAAGCAGTGCAAGTTGGTGGTGCTTCTGGATTCTGCGTTCCTCGTAAAGAGTTTCCTCATACCATCATTGGTTATGAAGGTGTTCCTACCGGTGGATCTATGAAAGTATTCAATTCCTCCCGTTCTATGTATAATATCCTTGAAAACTATTTGATTTTCTTTGAAGAAGAATCATGTGGACAATGTACTCCTTGTAGAGTTGGAACTCAACAACTTCTTAAAGGAATTCAATCCGTTAAAAGAAAAGAAAAACCTAAAACTTACCTTGATGAACTCTTGAAGTTAGCTCACACTATGAAATATGCATCAAAATGTGGTTTAGGTAGATCTGTTGGTAATGCTTTTACATCAATTATTGGAAACTTCAGAGAAGAAATCGTTTATTAAAAGGAGGAAAAATTATGAAAAAATTAAATATAACTATAAATGGTGTTGCCCTTAAAGTGGACGAGGGTACCTCAATTTTACATGCAGCAAAATCAATTAACGTTCACATCCCGACACTATGTCATCATGAAGACTTATGTATCTCAGGAAATTGTAGAATTTGTGTTGTTGAGGTTAACAACCCAAACAATTTGATGGCTGCTTGTGCCACTCCGGTTGCCGAAAATATGAATATTACTACGAATTCTCACCAAATTCGACAAGCAAGAAAGCATATTTTGGAACTTTTATTGACGGAACACAATATCAACTGTATCAAATGTACTCACAATAACAGCTGTGAACTTCAAAAGTTAGCTTTAGAGTACAGAACTGATGAAGAGTTGTTTATTAGTCTCAGACAAAATAAAAGACCCGATTCATCATCACCTTCTATCCTTAGAGATTCATCCAAATGTATTAGATGTACCCGTTGTGTTAGAACTTGTGCTGAACTTCAAGGTGTTAATGCTTTAACTATGGCTGGAAAAGGAAACAAAACCATCATGTCAACATTTATGGATATGCCTATGAATGAGGTCGTTTGTACCAATTGCGGTCAATGTATCAATCGTTGTCCAACCGGAGCTTTGGTAGAAAGAAGTTATATCGAAGAAGTTTGGGATGCTATCTATGATAAATCTAAACATGTTGTTGTACAAACTGCGCCTGCAACCCGGGTTGCTTTAGGTGAACTTTTCAACTTAAGAGCTGGAAATTCAGTAACAGGTAGAATGGTTTCTTCCCTAAGAAGAATGGGTTTTGACTCTGTTCTTGATACCGATTTTACTGCCGACTTAACCATTATTGAAGAGGGTACAGAATTATTACACAGACTTAAAAAAGTTTTAGTTGATGGTGATAAATCGGTTGCTTTACCAATGATGACCTCTTGTTCTCCAGGTTGGATCAAGTTTATTGAACATATTTTCCCTGAATTGTTGCCTAATCTTTCTACATGTAAATCACCACAACAAATGTTTGGTGCATTAGCCAAAACTTTCTATGCTGAGAAAAAAGGATTGGATCCAAAAGATATGGTAAGTGTTTCAATTATGCCTTGTACAGCAAAGAAATTTGAAGCAAATCGTCCAGAAATGAGAGATAGCGGTTATAAAGATGTGGATTATGTATTAACAACTCGTGAATTATCATCTATGATTCATCAATCCGGTATTGCCGTAAGAACATTACAAGATGAAAATTACGATAGTATCATGGGACAATCAACAGGTGCTGCTGTAATCTTTGGGGTAACCGGAGGTGTTATGGAAGCTGCCATCAGAACTGTTTATGAACTCGTTACAGGCAGAGAGATCCCATTTGATGGACTAAGAATTACTCCAATTCGTGGTATGGAAGGTGTTAAAACAGCTTCTGTATTAATCAATGACGTTAAAGAAGAATACAAATTCTTGGAAGGTGTTGAGTTGAAAGTTGGTGTTGCCCATGGATTAGCTAACGCACGAAAATTGATGAATGCTGTAAGAGATAAAACTATCGAATTACACTTTATTGAAATCATGGCTTGCCCTGGTGGATGTATCGGTGGTGGTGGACAACCAATTCCAACCAACATCAAGATCAGAAGCGCAAGAACAGATGCTACTTATCGTGAAGATGAAGGTATGAAATTCAGAAAATCTCATGATAATCCTGAAGTAAAAGCTATTTATGAAGAATTCTTAGGGGAACCTAACGGACACAAATCTCATAAATTACTTCATACTTACTATACCGAAAGAAAAAAATACTAACCTAAGTATTGATGAAATGGAAGGGATCTCTGAAAGGGGATCCCTTTTTTAGTTAATAGTTAATAGTTAATAGTTAATAATGAATAATGAATAATGAATAATGAGCACATGAGCATTCGAGCACATCGAACGTTATTGTTTGATTATCTTCCTGATAACTTCTGATTTACCGTCAGATAGTGAAATAAAGTAAATACCATTGGTAAGTACGGGTGTATATAAAACTCCATCTCCATTGAAATTGGAATGTAAAATCATCATTCCCATGATGTTATATATTTTACATTGAATATTCAGATGGTTTGGATTTTCAATCGTTAACTGGTCGTTAAATGGATTAGGATACACTTTAACGGAGTTCATAAGATGGTTTTCAATTCCGGATATAGTAACCGAAATGTGATTTGAGGTATCAGATTCACAACTGTTATTTGAAACTTTTACAAAATAGTTTCCGGAGATTATGGGTTGATAATCTTGGTTTACAGCTCCATTTATAATACCTGATTCATTATACCATTGGTTCCCCGTTGATGCATTCGAATGTAATATTGTTCCATTTAATGTAATAAAAGGAGTTGGAGGAGTACTATAGGGTGGGGTAGTGTCTATGATGTTCGTGTGAGTCCAGGTGTGGCCACCTCCTGAACATACCCACGAATAGGTTCCCATCATTAACCCTTCTCCATACCAGGGATTCATATAAAATAACATATCACCGTTGATTCCATGTCCTACAACAAAATGACCACCTCCTCCATCCCAGCCCCAACGAATCACAAAAAGTCTATTATTTGCAATTTCTGTTTCTACCTGAGTTTTAGTCAACGAATTCCAAACACCTGAATTGTTAATATTCCCAAAATGGATAAGAATATCCTGAATACTTCCCGGTCCACCCCAACTGTAGTTCCAATTGTTACAAGAAGCAGGATTCGTGCAACAAGGTGTATTTCCAAAGCTTATGTCACCAAAAGTTTCAACTGTGCGGGTGTATTCTGCAATTTCACATTGTGAAGTTGTATGACAATAATAATCCAAAATACAAGCAGAAACTCCCGACCAACACCATTGATCCTGTTCCTGAAACATTAACTTAACCGGTAAAACCTGAGAACGGATTTGAAAAACAAAAATCAATAAGACGAGAATGATTGATAATTTTTTCATTATTTTATCATTTTTATGATTTCAGAAAGGGGTATTTTTTGATTATTAAAAACAGGTATGGGCGCAAAATAAAGTTCATTTTTATCATTTTTGGAAATGAAATAATCCTTATGAATAGTGAAAACCCTTAAAATGCCAAGTATAGGTGTATTTTTAATATACTTTTGAATTTCTTCTGCTAATACGTTAGCACCAAAATCAACAATTGAATACGATTCATTGGAAAACAATATAGTAAATAATGATCTATATTCATCATTGATGATAAGTGGGATTCTCCAGGTGTTCGAAAACTTTAATGAATCATGTTCTAAATAATAAACAGGGATAGGATCACCTATAACTGCTTTATTTATTTCAGATGTATCTGAAATGTTATAAATGGATAGCATGTCAGCGGGTATCGCCTTTAAAAATTGTTTCATCGTAACTTCTACCATTTTCTTGGGCTCATCATTGTTAATTGATTGAATTTGAGCTGACAAAGTGTTAATGGATAAGATTAATAAAAGAGAAAAAATGGATTTTAAAGTGCTGTTTTTCATTGTAAAGAAAATTAGGATCATATTTTTTATAGATTACAAAAATAATGAAATGTTGCATATATAGATTATTTTTTTTTGTTAAAAATTCTTAATAAGTGTAAAAGATATGTTACATATTTCTATCTTTGTGTTAGAAAAAAATAACATAAATTAAACATTATGAAAAAGTCTCTATTAGTATTTATTGTAGCAGGTTTGCTTATTATTGGCGTTGTAATCTGGATCACTACATCTTCAACAATTTTAAAAGAAATTGATTTTTTACACGCCGGAATCATCACTACGTTAGTTGCTTTTGCGATTTTCTTTGGGATAAAACGGTTTAAAAGTGAAAAAAGAAAAGAACCGGTTGAGGATGAAATGTCGAAAAAAATAATTCAAAAAACAGCTGCCTTTTCCTACTATTTTTCTCTCTATATGTGGGTTTTTATCATTTTTATTAAAGATAGAATTGCCATTAAAATGGATACAGAAGAATGGATTGGTACCGGAGTTTTAGGAATGGCGCTATTTTTTGCTATTACATGGGTGATCTTTTATTTTAAAGGAATTAAAAATGACGAATAGAATTAAAGAATTTAGGGCACGTTTTAACATTACTCAGGAAGAATTAGCTCAAAAAGTGAATGTTCGAAGAGAAACCATTGTTTTTTTAGAGAAAAACAAATACAATCCTTCTTTAAAATTAGCTCATGACCTGGCAGTTGTCTTTAAAATAACAATCGAAGAGCTTTTTTTATTTGAAGAGGACTCACAATAATTTTGAAAACTAACTTTATCCATATTTGGAAGTCCATATTAAGTACATTAATCAAACAGTTATGAAAATTTTTCTTTCGTTGTTATTGATCTGGGCTTTCAGTTTTAACCTTTTTGCTGATCTAAAATATCATCCCATTAAGTTTGAACTATCCACTGAAAAAGAGTACTATTACGAAGGAGAAAAAATCACTTTTTTCATTACCATTACTAATACAGATAAAGAAAAAACGCATCCGGTTTTGATTCCACATACACAAAATGTAGGACAAAAATTGTTCTATCTGAACCTTTACGATAAAGCTAACAATACCTTTTTACTTCGGGCAACAGAAGATAAAATGTTGAACATGATGGTACATGATACCGGAACGGTGAAAATTGTGTATTTAAAACCTTTGGAAAAAATGGTGATTCCGATTTATCTTAATGATTTTGAAAATTATTATAGTTACCATACCCAAAATAGTTCCCATCATAGTTTTGGAGTTCCTCTTTTTGCCGGGATTTACAAAGTCAATGTTACATACAATCCTTATGGAATTGCATTAGGAGATTCAATATACAACTATTATCATCATACAGAAACAGACCTTCCAAACAACGGAAAATTACCCATGTGGTCAACCGGCGATTTGTCACATCCTATGAATCTTAAAATTAGAAGGAGTAACGATACCATTGTTTCCATTGAAAAGGACACTTTTTATATTAAAACAGATGGGTATTATTACTATTATATGTCTGAGTATGTTCCTACAATAACAACAGATTTACGTTGTATCCATATTTCCAATTTACCGGCGGACAGCTGTTCTGTGCCCAAAAGCGAATATTTTTACTCCCATTTTACCAACCTTTACGCAGAATACATGTCACGTTTTGATGACGGGGATATACTTGAATACCGGAAGTTTACCGATTATTGTCCCGATTATTTATATACGGAAAGGTATAATGAGCAGAAACAGAAAGTGTTATATCAGTGTCAACTACCTGATAAAAGATTTTACAGTGTCACCTACCTTCAACCCCAAAATTCGATTGAAGAGGAGAGTTATTGCATCCCAAACGGAACAAAATGTACAGTAACAACATACAAATACGACAAACAGGGAATCTTAATCAAAAAGAAACAAACCGAAACAGAACCCTGTGTAGAGTTTCTATTGGATGGTAAAATCAGAAGCGGAAAAAGGGTAACTGTTCTGTAAAAATTTATGAATTAGCAAATTAGTAAATAAAATCATGGATTTTACTTCTTACTTCTTACTTTTTACTTAAAAAACTATTCACTATTCACTATTAGTTATTCACTAGTTGATCATCCCCTAAGTAGCTCAACTTGCGGGGTACCTGGCCTCCGCCCTAATGCGAAAAAATCGCTTTATTTTATCTTTTTTTATGAAGCTTTATTTAATTAAATTTAATTATAATGAATCAACAATATGAATTTACTTTTAACTATTATTCAACCAGTATTAATTCAGAATCAAGTGAATAGTTTTTTTTATTATTTGCATTTGGGTAATCTTTTATTATTTTATTTTCTTCAATATTTTTTTCAATAATATGCCCATTTAAGTCAAAATAATACCAGACACCATTTTTTTTAAGAACTAATTTATCTTTTTGATTTTCATTATATTCCCAATAACCAATATCCACAATTACTATTTCATATTCACAGGGTACAATTACTTTATTTTCCCGATTTAAAACGCCAAACTTGTTGTCTTTTTCTATAAGAATTGTATTACTAGTATAATAGTATATAAAGTCATATATACATGGAATCATTATTTCCCCATTAGGTTTTACCATTCCATATTTATTATCCAATTTTACATAATGTTCATCCGGACTATATTCTATCCAACTGCATATCCCATCATATATCAATGGTATATTGATTTCATTATTCATATTAATGGTACCTAATTTTTTATTTTTCTGTACTATGAAGTTATCTCTATATTCTTCATAGTCATCATACCAAACCCTTGTTATAAGCTCATATTCAAAAGGAATAATAACATTCCCTTCAAAATCTATCACTCCAAATTTTCCCTCTTTTTTTGCATACAGATAATCCATAAGATGTGGATGAAATATTGAATCATAGATAAACGACAAAGATATATTCCCATTGTAATCTATAGTTCCCATTTTATTTCCATGTCTAACAATAAAACCTTCATCAAAGTCATAATAACCTGTATATTCATTTGAAACTATTTTACTAAAGTCATTTATTAGGAAAATTGAATCATTAACATAGGCTAAATAAAAGTTATTATCTAGTATATCAACTTTGTCAAATTCTTTCTTAATCTCTAATTCTGCTTGGTTATTAAGAATCTGATATCTACTATTTTTCTTTATTAAAAAAGTTGTGGTTTCATTGCCATAAGAAAGAGAAGGATCAGTTGATATTAAGTCATATTCTAATGGGATTTTTAAATTTCCTATTGAATCAATAATCCCATATTTGTTTTCTTTAAATACAATTGAGTAACCATAACAATTCATTGGCAATATACGATCATATAATCCATACTTAACAACTTGATTAAGATTCTTGTCTACTAAAGCATATTGGTTTCCCTTTCTAACTAGAGCAATACCTCTATTAAAGAAAAGTTCTTTAATAGAACTGTAATGTTTTTTTTCTGGAATTCGTTGAGATGATTTAATAATCTCATCAAATTCAAAATTTGTTAAAGTTTCAGTGTTATAAAAATAAAATGCCCATTTATTATTCTTTTTGATTGTCGCAATTTGATTTTCAGGACTGTAATTAATTTCATCATAAATACAGTCAATTTTTAAGATTCCAAGAGTATCTATTAAGCCCCATCCACTTTTCTTTTTAACAATTGCAAGCCCTGGATTATAAAAGTACTTTGCTTCAGTAAACTGAAAATCAATAATTGTTTGTCCAACGCGATTTAAATAACCATGTATCCCATTTTTTTTAGCAAAAGTTAAATTATACGAAAACACACCTAAATCATCATAATCAAAAGGAATAATAATGTTTTCATTTATATCTATATATCCTTCTTTGTTTTTGTGATTAGTGGCTAATATCATACCTTTATCATCAATAGGATTTAGAAATTTATATTTTCCTACAGGAATAACTGTATCACCCTGTTCATTTATAAATCCATATTTGGGATGTATCCCTATTCGAGTGAAAGAATTTTGATATACATTTTTATCTACCCCATTCTTTTTTGAACTTTGAGCATAAGATTGTAGTGTCAATATTGAAATCAATAAAATAAATAGTAGTTTCATTTTTTTTAAATTGATTCTTATTCCAGACACAATCCTTTGTTGTACTTTCACAACTTTTGGCCAATTAATGTTTGTTTTTTCATTTTTATGTTTTAGATCTTGTTAAATCCTATAAGTGATCGAAGTTTTGACTCCCATACGTGTAAAGCCTATTATTTTAAGTGTTCAAATTTACAACTTTTTCTAATTCTTCAATTTTTTTATTCATTTTTTGTGAATTTACTTACAAGTATTTGAATACCAAAATATTGATACTTCATTTTAATGTTAATAGACAGGTATTTTTTTCATTCCATGAAATAATGGTGTTCTAATATAGAAAACTTTGAGTAAATAGATTAATAAATAAAACCATAACACAATTTTTTAAGGATATTAAAATATAATTATTTTTTAATACTTTTGCTAAGCATTATGCGTTTAAAAATAGTAACCACTGAATAATTGATACCATGAAAATATTGAAATTTTTCTCTCTTATTATATTTATTGTCCTGTTTTTTGATATTCACGCACAGAAGATTGATACTGCAAAATCAGCATTAGTGAATGTTGTTGTAACCAATTTTAAAAATAAACCACAAAAAGGGGAGCAAATCCTGTTTGAAAGTGTTAAGACTAAGTTGATTTATAAAGGGATAACCGATGCAAAAGGAACTTTTAAAATCTATTTAAAAGGGGGAGATACATACAAAGTGCTGATTAAAAGTGTTGGTGAAGAGGATGAATACAACACTTTTGAAATTCCGGCATTGGCTGAAGGGGAGTTTTATACGGAGAGTACATTGACGGTTCAGTTTGAACTTCCTAAAACATTTACATTGGATAATGTGCAGTTTGAAACCGGAAAAGCTTCATTAACAAATACATCTTACAAAGAACTGAATGAGTTAATCGAATATTTGAAACTAAAAGAAACCGTTGTTATTGAAATTGCAGGTCATACCGATGATGTTGGTGAAGATTCTTCCAATCAAAAACTATCTGAAGCTCGGGCAACAACAGTCCGTAATTATTTAATTTCTAAAGGTATTGCAGCTAAAAGAGTTCAAGCTAAAGGATACGGAGAAACACAACCAATTGCTCCAAATTCAACTCCTGAAGGTCGCCAAAAAAACAGAAGAACCGAAGTGAGGATTTTGTCGGGAGATTAGTATTGCTAGTATTTTAAAGTTTTTTTAAATTAACTAATAATTTAAGTACCATAAACTATTCTTATAAAAGTAGGGTACTGTTTTGATCCAAAATCAACCAATTCAATATCTTCCATGATTTGAATAGGATACAAAAAATCTCAACCGTTTTTTATTAGAATATAAAATATGGAGTGAAATTGGTAGTTTAATCTGATTTTTATCAAATTTATTTATTTGATTATATTTTGTATTTTTGTATCGAAATAATCAAATAAATAAAAATCTTTTAATGTAACATTTTTGAATATGAAAAAACAAATAATACTCTTTTTCATTTTTATATCAATTTTAATTTCCAGCCTTCAGGCTCAAATTAAGATCGAAATTTCAACAGAAAATAAAGATTCTGTTAACTTCTTCCAATTGAATGAATTTTATTTTGTACATCATATTTTTTTCGATTCCTTTTTTCTTACAGATCTCTATAAACAATTGAATTATGAAGAAATGAGTTTTATTGTTAATACTCTTTTATACAAGATTAACAATAAAAATGCAGTTAATGTGATTATTAAAAATAAAAAATTCCCGGATGCACATTTGACCTATTTTGTGAAAGAAAATACTGACAATGGAACCCTTTTGGCTATGTTAACAACTTTCCATACAGAAAAAAGGAAGTTTACAAAAAAAATGGATCCTGAAAAATCATTGGCAAGATGGTATTTTGTTAAAGGGGATAAATTAGTATATCGAAAATTTTTATATTCAAAAGAATTAGAAAATGAAAAAAAAGAGAGTTCTTTATCTGACCTTATTGAATTTTATATGTTTGATAGTAATTTCGAAAATGATACATTGGTAAAAGAATTAATCGATAGTGTTTTGAATAATAACAACGCATCCAAAGAAGATGTTTTTTATGCAAAGATTTATTTAGGAGAGTATTATTTGTTAAATAAAGATTTTGAGAATGCTGAAAAATCTCTTTCTGAATTGAAAAATTATTTTGAATTGAATGAAAACAATGGATTAGAATCTTATTATAAAGATATTGTAAATCTTGCAGAAACCGAATTCGAAATGATGAAAAGATTACCAAAGTAATCATTCCCATTATTTGTTACCTCTTACCTGTTACCTCTTACTTCTTACTTCTTACCTCTTACTTCTTATCTCTTCCTGTTACTTTATTTCGTATCTTTGCAAGTTATTTTGTTATTGTAAAACCAACAATTAAATAGTTCAATGCGAGTAAGAAAAATTACCCCTCAACTATCCACTCTACCGGAGTTAGAAGTGGATCTATCCCTCATTAGTCATATCATTGAAAAATATAAAGGAAAACTGGGCGGATTGATCGCTCTGCTTCAAGAGATTCAGGCTGTTTATAGCTATCTCCCTAAATCAGCTCTTTATCTGATCGAAAAAGAACTTCATATTCCTGTTAGTGAACTATATGCTGTTGCAACTTTTTATGCCCAGTTTAAGTTAAAACCGTCCGGTAAATACTCTATAAAAGTGTGTAAAGGTACAGCTTGTCATGTTCAAAATGCTAATGTTGTGTACAACGCCATTTCTGAACATCTTCAAGTGGGCGAAGGGGAAACAACACCAGATGGCAAATATACGCTCGAATCGGTATCTTGCCTCGGTTGTTGCTCTTTAGCTCCTGCGATGATGATAGGAGAAGATACCTACGGCAAATTGGATGCCAAAAAAGCTATTGAACCTTTGAAATAATTTTGACGCTGAAAATAATTGATAATATGGATAAACTTACTGTTAAAGTTGGCCTCGGAAGTTGCGGAATTGCAGCAGGCGCGCAAAAAGTGTATCACAGACTTGAAACCTTTCTGCAAGATCATCCGGGTGCTTTTGTATTAGAGAAAACAAACTGTATCGGAATGTGTTATGCCGAACCTTTGGTGCATATCGAACAGAAAAAACACAACCTCATTTATGGTCGGGTGACCGAATCCAAACTGGAAGAGATCATCACTTTCCATTTAACCGGTGGAAAAGTGGTGGAGGATGCTGTTGTCTATTTTGAAAAATCTGAAGCCCCTGAAAATAAATATATCCAGTCTCAAGTGAAATGGGCTCTACGCAATTGCGGTATCATCAATCCTGAAATGATCGAAGAGTATGAAGCTCGCGGAGGTTATCAGGCTATTTTGAAAGTGAAAGACTGGTCATCAGAACAGATCATCAATGAGATTTTAAAAAGTGGACTTCGTGG
>DAONEU010000044.1:0-14559 GCA_035403245.1 Bacteroidales bacterium
GCAACTGATAACTTTACAGTTACTTTAGTTGACAATACAACTGCTTCTATCCAACTTTATAACATCGTTGGTCAAATGGTTTATAGCCAAACAACTTCTGAACAAGCAGCTACTATTAACGTTGCTGATTTAACTTCAGGTATCTATATGTTAAAAGTTTCTCAAAGTGGAAAAACTTATACAACTAAAGTTGTTGTTAAATAATTTTTAACAATCATACTATAAAAAAAAGGCTCCTGAAAAGGGGCCTTTTTTATTTATAAGAAGAAGATTGCTTTTTTATACACAAAGATCCCATTTCATTGTTAAGTACCCATATAATTGAAAAAATCGCTATGGGTCAAAAAAAAGGACCTCAAAGAGATCCCTTTTTATTTGTTGTTGCAACTATGAATTATTCAGCAGCTTCAACTTCTGGAGTTTCAGTAGCCTCTTCAGAAACAACTTCTTCAGCAGTTTCTTCAGCAGCAGCTTCTGCTTGAACTTCAGCTTGGTATTTTGCAGCTACTTTTTGTGCAATTACTTCGCGTAATTTAGTTTCAGCTTCTAAACGTTTTTTAGAATCTGTACGGGTTTTGTCGGCTAATTCACGTTTCATGTTATTCACCTTTGAATCTCTGTCTTGTTTCCAAGCTTCGAATTTACGGTCAGCATCAGCTTCAGAAATAGCTCCTTTAGCAATACCACCTTTTAAGTGTTTCATTAACATAACGCCTTCGCGTTTTAGAATCGAACGAACAGTATCAGAAGGAGAAGCACCTACTTCTACCCAATACAATGCTCTTTCGAAATTCATGTCGATTGTTGCAGGATTGGTCATTGGATTGTAGGTACCGATTTTTTCGATAAAACGTCCGTCACGTGGTGCACGACCATCTGCAATTACAATATGATAAAAAGGTTGATTCTTTTTACCAAATCTTTGTAATCTGATTCTTGTTGCCATAATGTTTTATTAATATTAATATTTAAGGGGTGCAAAAGTAATGAAAAAAACGATAACTTACAACAATTAAAAAAAAATTCTTCAGTAATCTTTTGTATGCGAATTTTATGTATTTTTGCACCCAGAATTAAAGATGGTTCCGTAGCTCAACTGAATAGAGTATCTGACTACGGATCAGAAGGTTACAGGTTTGAATCCTGTCGGAATCACTAAAAATTAAAAAAGGACTTTTTTTAAAAAAGTCCTTTTTATTTTTAAAATTGTTTCAAAATGATACTTTTTTATACCTCTACCTCACTCCTTCTTTTGATATTTTGATCAATAATCTTGGAAAAACCAGCTGTTTTTTGCATCCAATCCCGAGTTTGATTTAACATCTTTAAAGTTGCATCATGCTCAGTAAGTAATTGATCTGGAAAAATGGGTTCACCAACCGTAATGGTTAATAATGGTTTTTTTCTGTATATCAATCTGAAAATCTTTTTGGGATCTCTAAAAGTGATTACTAAAGGGATAATCGGTTTGTTGTTTTTTACAGCATAAGAAAAAACACCTTTTTTAAAAGGTCTAATCGCATCAAAGTAAAACCACGCAGATGTTTCCGGATAAAAATGGATCCATTTACCCCTTTCTAAAACATTTTTTATGGTGTTATGAAATTTAACAATTCCTGATTTTTGTTTTGGAATCGGCATTCCACCAACTAAACGAACGAGGTGTCTGTTAGGGCCTGTTAAATTTTTAGGCCAGGCAGGAAAGAAAAATGATCTATGTCTTAAAGCAAACATAACACAAATAAAATCCCACATGTGGACATGATTACAAATGCTAATGGCTCCGCCCTTTAGTTCTTTTTTGTATTTCTTTAGTATTTTTCGATTTTGGGATTTTAATCCTATCAATAATTTAACTAAAATAAAACCAATTGTTTGTGAAACAATTAGAATACCAAATCGTGCTAATCTGAAAGTTAATTTTTTATTGACATAAGGATAATTCTCATCCAAAACCGGTGGGTCGGCCTTTTTTGGAACATAAAGCATGTGCTCTTCAAAGAGATCAGGGTATTCGTAAGGTAGTCCAAAAGCGTTTTTATAATCCATTTTTTAAATAATCAAAAACATTATTTTGGATTCGTTCTAGTAAATGTTTAGTGTCTGATTTTACAAATTTTTCACCCGTAATCTTTTCATATAGTTCAATATAACGCTCCGAAATAGAATGTACAACTTCTTCCGTCATTTCCGGAATTTGTTGTCCCTCTTTTCCTTGAAAACCATTTTCCATCAACCACTCTCTAACAAACTCTTTAGAAAGTTGTTTTTGTTGTTCCCCTTTATCGAATCTGTTTTGGTATTCATTTGCGTAAAAATATCTGGAAGAATCAGGTGTATGAATTTCATCTATGAGATAAATTTTGCCATCTTTTTTCCCAAATTCATATTTAGTATCGACTAAAATTAGACCTCTTTCAGCCGCAATTTCGGTCCCTCTTTGAAAAAGAGCCATAGTGTATTGTTCCACTAATTCATAATCTTCGGGTGAAACAAGTCCTAATCTGAGAATCTCTTCTTTAGAAATATCCTCATCATGCATCCCTTGTTCTGCTTTGGTTGTTGGGGTAATAATTGGTTTTTCAAATTTTTGATTTTCTCTCATTCCATCAGGAATTGGAACTCCACAAATGGATCTTGCTCCATTTTTGTATGCTCTCCATGAACTTCCACAAAGATATCCTCTAACGATCATCTCTACAGGTAAACCTTGGCAAGCAATTCCAGCTGTAACCATGGGGTCAGGAGTCGCCATTTTCCAATTTGGACAAATATCAGATGTAGCATCTAAGAACTTTCCTGCAATTTTATTAAGTATCTCTCCTTTAAATGGAATCCCTTCAGGGAGTATTACATCAAATGCTGAAATACGATCACTGACAATCATAATCAATTGATCATCATTAATGTTATATACATCACGAACTTTTCCGTGGTATACACTTTTTTGATTGGGAAAATTAAAATCTGTTTTTGTTAATGCGGTCATTTTTTAATTGTTTTGATGGTACAAAGATAAATAATTTATTCCTATTTTTGCAAAAAAGTTCACTATGAATCTTCAAGAATCGACAGATCATTTATTTAGGCAATTTTCAAATGCATTGTTAAGTCGTGGATTAAAACAAACTCAAGAAAGATTTGCAATTCTTAGAGCTATTATCCAGTTAAATGCTCCATTTCAAATTGATTTTTTGAGAAATCAACTCCTATCACAAAAATATTATGTGAGTAGATCAACTTTATACAATACTTTAAAGTTAATGGAAGATATTAGTGTAGTGGATAAAATAATTATGGATGGCAAGCTTTTTTATGAATTAAATAGTTCCAATAAAAATTCTTATTTTATTGTGAATCAAACAGAAAGAAAAATGATTAGTTTGGAAAAAGAGCTTGAAAATTTTATTATTTCTCATGTTGAGAAAAAATTCAACATCGCCATTAAAGGGGTTAAAATTACCTTTTTTGAAGAGTAAAATGGGTTGTCAACTATTGAAATATTTTTCATATTTTTGAAGATTAAAAAAATTATAATTTATTATGAATAAAATTGTACGTTTGGCTGTTGTCTTCAGTATTTTCTTTTTATTGAACCATTCATTTGATTTGTTTGCACAAAAAATCAAATCCGAAAATGTTCCAGATGACGTGAAGCAAACACTCATTGATCAACAAGGTGAAGTTAAAGTTTCACAATGGACTATGAATGAAGATGTTTATATAGCAAGTTTTAAAGTGGATGGTGCTTCCGTTATGGCTTACATCCAAAGTGATGGTACTTTTATCAAAGCAGCTACAATTGTTCCAAAGTCAACACTCCCCTCAGCAATTTTAACTTATATTGAGCGCAACTATCCCGAATTTGCCGTTCCAATTTCTGAAATCAGAGAGGAGGCTAATGTTCCCTTATATTACTACATTGAGGTTAAACCTGATGTTGTTGGGGCTTCTACTTCAGTACTAACTTTTGATAATGCTGGAAAATTGTTAAGCAGAAAAGATCCTGAAGGCTTTGAAACACCTGAAATGACACCACAACAACTTGTACAACAAAAAGCAGAACAAGAGATTGCAGACTCAAATGCACCTAAAGGGAAAAACAAACAAACTCCTAAAACGGTGAAACAAACCCCTAAAACTGAGAAACAAACTCCCGCTTCAGAACCTAAACAACAACCTTCTACTCCAAAATCTGAGCCTAAACCAAAAGCAGAACCAACTCCAAAAAGCACTCCAAAACAAAAAGCAGAACCTCAAGAAGAACCTCAAGAAGGTGATGTACCTAGTGTAGTTCAAAAGGCATTTGCCAAAAAAGTGATGCAACCTGAAAATTTAACTTGGAATACTATCGATGTTTATTATGTTGCTGATTGTATCGTAAAAGAACAAAAAAATGAGTTGTATTTCACTAAGGCAGGAGTTTGGGAAAAAACCTACACCTATCTTCCTGAAGAAGCAATTACCGGTGCTATGTTAAAACACTTAACTACCAATTATAAAGGATTTGAATTTATTACAGCAATTAAGGAAACACGTGCTGATAAACAAGATAAAGTATTAGTTGAATTTATTGAAAAAGCCAATCAAAAAGCTCAAGTATCTACTAGTATTGTATTTGATAAATTAGGCAGAATATTAAAAACATACAATGCAAATGAAGAACAACCTTCAGATATCTTTGAAAAACTATCTGTTAACGTGATAAATGAAAACCCACAAGATATCCCTGAGTTAGCTATTGCCTCATTTAAACAAAAATATCCCAAAATTACCGGGGTAGAATGGTCTGAAAATGATGAAGGTTATTATTTAGCTAGTTATTATGGAGTTCGAGGAAAAGAGGTAGTCGTTTTGGAAGGCAACGGTTCAATGATAGAGATCAGAACTGAAGCTAATCGTGATAATATTAGCTCCAATATTGAAAGTTATATTAAGAAAAACCATAAAGGGTGTCAAATATCAGAATATTATTCTGTTAGAGGTTTGATTGAAAAGAAAAACTATTATCTCGTGGTTGTTAAAAATAAAAAAACTAATATGACCACCCAATTAAAGTTCTCACTTGCGGGACAAATCATGCAATAAACTATTAATTATGAATTATTTAGAAATAAAATTAGTGTTCAGTCAACCTGAGCCTTGGAAAGAAGTGTTTACTGCTTTGTTGGGAGATCTTGGTTGCGAAAGTTTTTCAGATGGAGAAACAGAAGAAGAATTGTTGGCTTATATTCCGGAAGATTTATTTGATAAGGAACAAATAGATGAATTACTCACTGAGCATCCTTATGAAGTAAAAATTCAATATTCTATTCAAGAAGTGAAAACTGAAAACTGGAATGTACTTTGGGAATCCAATTATTCACCCGTTTTAATCGCTGATAAATGTTATATAAGAGCTCCTTTTCACAAAAAAATGGAACATGTGGATTATGAAATTGAGATTGAACCTAAAATGTCTTTTGGTACTGCTCATCATGAAACAACTGCCATGATGATTGAGTATTTACTTGAAGAGCCTGTTGCTCAAAAGAGTGTTTTAGATATGGGAGCTGGAACAGGTGTATTAGCTATCCTTTCTTACATGAAAGGGGCTTTTCCTGTAACTGCAATCGATAATGATGAGTGGGCCTATTTGAATAATATCGAAAATAATAGTCGGAATAATGCTGATCAAATTGTAGTTAAACTAGGTGATGCTGAAACGATTAAAGGAGATTTGTACCAAATTATAATTGCCAACATCAACCGTAACATCTTATTACGTGATCTACCGGAATATGAAAAATGTTTAGAGAAAAATGGAATTATTTTCCTCAGCGGATTTTATGTGGAGGAGGATTTAGCTTTAATTAGAGAAAAATGTGAATCTTTAGGATTGTATTATGTTTCCCATAAAGAAAAGAACAAATGGTGTTCAGCAAAATTTATAAAACATTAAAATAAAAAATAGATGAAAAAGATATTAGGCATTGGAAATGCATTGGTAGATGTGTTGTTAGAAATTCAAAATGATGAACAGATTGAAAAATTCGGATTATTAAAAGGGGGAATGGAAATGATTGATGCAGAAAAAAAAAGGAAAATTCATGCTGCTATTAGCAATATGAATCAAAAAATTGCATCAGGAGGTTCCACTTCAAATACTATTTATGGATTAGCAAAATTAGGTGCAAAAACCGGATATATTGGAAAAATATCTAATGACCAAGCGGGTGATTTTTTCAAAAAAGATATGGTGGACGCCAATATTAATACCCACTTTTTATATTCTGATATCGATACCGGAATTGCTACCACATTTATTTCATCTAACGGTGAGAGAACATTTGCCACCTATTTAGGTGCTGCGGCCACAATGACTCCAGAAGAGATTGATATTGAAGTGATTAAACAATACGATGTAGTTCATGTGGAAGGGTATCTTATTTTTAATAAAGAATTAGTCCTCGATATCTGTAGAAAAGCCAAGGAATGTGGTTTATTAATCTCCATGGACATGGCTAGTTACAATTTGGTGGAAGCTATGCATGATCTCGTGGAAGAACTTTTAGAGCAATACGTTGATATCATTTTTGCCAATGAAGAAGAGGCTAAAGCGTTCACTGGTAAAGAGGAGTTTGAAGCATTAGAAGAACTTTCAAAATACTGTGATGTTGCTGTTGTAAAATTGGGGCCTCGTGGATCTATTGCTAAAGTTAATGGTCAAATCACCGAAATAGCTCCCGCACCAGGAGAAAGATTAGACACCACCGGAGCCGGTGATATATATGCAGCAGGATTTTTGTATGGGTTGATCAATAATTTATCTGTAGAAGAGAGTGGTGCATTAGCATCCAAACTTGGTGCTGCATGCATTCAGACTATAGGAGCCAGAATCCACGACGAGCATTTTACAATTTAATTGTACAATCCTTTAATAAGTTTATAAAACATGTAAAGGGCTGCTTTGGCAGCTCTTTGAATTACGACTTCACGTCCACCTTCGGATCCAAATGTGAATTTTTCGGCTATTACTCTCATGGGATCAGCAACTGCAATCCAAACTGTACCAACCGGTTTCTCCGGTGTTCCACCATCTGGACCGGCAATTCCGGAAATTGCAATCGTGTAATCTACATCGAAAAGTCCCATTGTATTAATTGCCATATCATTAACTACGAATTCACTAACAGCTCCATGTTTTTTCAAATTGAGTTCCCTAACATTCAAAATCTCTTTTTTAACTTCATTAGAGTAGGAAACTAATCCACCTTCAAAGTATTGAGAAGCACCGGGAATGGAAGTGATGAGATGTGCCAGATAACCACCGGTACAACTTTCTGCAACAGCCATCTTTGCCTTCTTTTGAATCAATAATTTTCCAATCACCTCTTCCAAAGATTGATTTTGATCTGAAATAATATAGTTTTTTGCAATCTTTTTCAATTGGGTCAATTGTGAATTCAATTCACTGTTTAATTGTTGCTTGTCACCATTTTCTGATCTTCCTGTAAGACGCAACATTAACTTACCGGGAGCGGGTAAATAAGCTAAAGTGATATGCTTTGGTAAAGCTAATTCCCATGTTTCAATTATCTCTGAAAGAGCACTCTCTCCAATTCCGGCAGTGATGATCTCTTTATGAATAATACAATGTTGATCCCCAATTTTAGTTTTTAGAAGTGGAATCATTTCATTTTCAACAATTGCTTTCATTTCAAAAGGGACTCCCGGCATTGCTACCAGAATTTTTTTATCCTTTTCTATCCAAATTCCTGGTGCTGTACCATTTTTATTGCTCAAGGCAATCGCTCCTTCCGGAATAGAAGCTTGTAATCTGTTAATTTCATTCAGTGTAAACCCTCTTTTTTGAAACATCACTTGTATCTCTTGTAGGGTTTTTTGATCCATCACCTGACCCACTTGAAAATAATCACAAATCACCTGTTTGGTAATGTCATCTTTTGTAGGACCAAGCCCACCAGTCATCACAACTAAGTCTGTTTCTAAAAATGCTGTTTTTAATGTGTTGAATATCTGATCTTTATTGTCAGCAATGGTAACAACTTTTTGTACTTCTATTCCAATTGCATAAAGTTGATCTGCTATAAAAGAAGCATTGGTATTGATCGTTTTCCCGAATAAAATTTCGTTTCCGATTGAAATAATAATCATTTTAAAATATTTTTAATGTTTTTATAAATCTATTACAGTAATTCCGGCACCTCCCAGTTCTAACATTTCATCTTCGAAATGGAGTACTTCTTTTCTTTTTGACAAATATTGACGAACCACTTTGCGAAGAATCCCATCCCCTTTTCCGTGAAGAATTTTCACCTGATGGATATTCAATAATATGGTTTCATCAATAAAAGATTCCAATAATTGTACTGATTCATCTGCCCTTTTACCTCTCAAATCTATCACTGTATTAAATCTGGAGACCTTTTCATTCATAATTTCACCGATACGAGTACCATCCAATTTGGAAACGCCTGTTCTTTGAACATTTCGGGCCTCTTTTTTACTGATTTTGACTATTTTATTGATATTCGTTTTCAGTGAGATCGAGTTAAAAGACAAAGTGACCTCATTTCCATTTAATTTTGTAATTTCCCCAACAGTCTGAATATCTGTAATATATACTGAATCGCCCACTTTAATTAGAGTTTCTTCTACTTTTTCAACTTTTTGTTTGGGAGTATGTTTCTTGATTGGAACTAATGGGGCCATAATCTCCTCTTTTTCAATAGAGGAGATCTCCTGTTCAAGCTCCTTTTTAAGCTGTTGGACTTGATTCCGGATCTCTTTTGTCTTCGTAGATTCAGCTTTAGCTTCTTTAATATCACGAATAGTTTTTTCAATCACCTGATTCGCGCTTTCAACTATTGCAATAGCTTGATTTTTGGCTTTTTGTAATATGTCTTTTCTTTGCTTTTCAAATTCACTAAACTTTAGTCCGTAGTTGTCAATTAACTCTGCTAATTTGTCATCTGTTTGAGAGACCATTTTCAGTTTTCTTTCCCACTCCATTTTTTCCATTTCAACCTCTTCGACCAAACGTTCATAATCAATTTGTGCGGTTCCCGATTTTGAGATTGCATCTTCAATAATGGATTCAGGTAATCCAATTTGGCGAGCAATCTCATAAGTAAATGAGCTCCCTGGTTTTCCTTGTTTCAGTATAAAAAGTGGTTTTAGTGCATTGGTATCGAACAACATGGCTCCATTAACAGCTTGAGGATGAGATTCTGAAAATACTTTTAAATTACCGTAGTGTGTAGTGATAATTCCAAAACAGTTGGTTTCATATATATGATCTAGAATCGCTTCAGCCATGGCACCTCCTAGTGTCGGTTCAGTTCCAGATCCAAACTCATCTATCAAAAAAAGTGAAGTTTCATCAATATGTTCAATCATTGTTTTGATGTTACTAAGATGAGAACTGTAAGTACTTAAATCATTATCAATAGATTGTTCATCTCCCATATTGATGAAAAAGGATGAAAAAATCCCCATATCTGAAATTTCCTGCATGGGAACGAGCAAACCAGATTGCATCATATATTGAACCAATCCAATAGTTTTTAAACAAACTGATTTTCCGCCGGCATTAGGCCCTGAAATGATTAAAATTCTTGAATCTCTGTCTAACTTAATATTCAAAGGTTCTACCTTTTTATGTGAATTAAGAAAATTCAAGTATAAAAGGGGATGTATAGCTTGATCCCAATCCAATAGTTGTCCATCATGAATATGGGGTAAGCCGGCTTTTATTCGAATTGCAAATTGTGCTTTAGCTCTTATAAAATCTATGATTCCCAGAAAATCGAGTCCTATTTTAATATTGGGTAAAGAAAATCTAATCAAATCAGAAATCTCGGTTAAAATTCTGATAATCTCTCTTCTTTCTGCATTTATAAGATCTTTAAGTTCATTATTCGAATCAAAAACATCTGTTGGTTCAATAAAAACAGTTTGTCCTGTAGCAGATTCATCATGTATAAATCCTTGTAATTTTCTTTTGAATTGAGCAGGAACAGGGATACACAGACGTCCATTTCTAATGGTCATCTCAGCATCCTCTTTGACAAGTCCTTCTTTTTTTGCACCTTGTAGTATTTTCTTTATTTTGCGATCAGCTTCTCCTGAAATCTTAATAATTTCTCTTCTTATTCTTCTCAATTCCTCTGAAGCATTATCTTTAAGTTGACCTTTAGGATCTAAAATTTTATTAATAGATTCCAATAGTTCTTTTTCCAAAACTAAATCCTTACATAAATCCCATATTCTGGAATACTTTTCCTCTTCATTTTTAACTCTGAAATAGACAAATATTTGAATAATACTTGAAATAACCGCTCTTAATTCTGCTAATTCATCCACTTCAATAAAGGTACCATCAAGTCTAATCCTGGATAAAGTAGGTCTAATATCATAAAAATCCTGAACAGGAATCTGCTCATCAAATAATATAGCAGACTGCATTTGATGAACTTGTTCCAATTGAACAATAATATCGTCATAAATGACTGCGTATTGCATTTGATCAACATATTCAACGCCCATGTTGCTAATACAATGCTCTTTTAAAAACTGTCTAATGGCATCAAACCCTATTTTTTGTTCAAAGTTTTTGGGATATATCATAAAAGTATCACTAAGGAAAAGAAATTATTTCCGCAAAAGTACTAAATAGTTTCACAATCTTTACTCTTTTTTTAATTCTATTACTATTTATACAATATGTTTTTATACATTAATTAAAACAATTAAGAAAAATTAAGAAACAGTTAATTATTTGATTATCTGGATTTTAAACAAATTAAAACATTATTATTAAAAAAAAATGAAAAAATAATTGAAAATCACGTTTTTATCCAAAAAATGTTTTTACCTTTGCCAACAATTCAAAACTTTGAAAGTAACATTTTAAAGTAATAAAACAATTTAACAATTAATAATATGGAAACAGGTAAAGTAAAGTTTTACAAACAATCTTCAAAATTCGGTTTCATTACTCCAGATAATGGTGGTAAAGACGTATTTTTTCACGAATCTAACATCACAGGAAACATCCCTCACGAAGGTGATTCAGTTGAATATGAAGTAGGTCAAGGAAGAAAAGGCGAAGAAGCAAAAAATGTTTGCAAAACCAACTAAAAAATATAATTTTTAGTTTTACTTAAAAAGGCTCCTATTCCATAAGAGCCTTTTTTTATGTAAAATAAAGAGGTGCTTCTTTCCATCCATTTTCAGATAAATACACAATATGCTCAATTCCAAATTGCAGTAACTTCTTTTTAGCATCCAAATACAATAGCCCCAGTTCTTCAGATTTGTGCGCATCACTACTAATAATCATGGGGATCCCCTTTTTAGAAATCATTTGTAAAATAAAATCAGAAGGATAGAAGTCATTACATCTTTTTTTGTACAAGCCTCTTGAGTTAATCTCAACGATAATATTCTTATTATAAATTAATTGGATTGCCTTTTCCACTAAATCCAGATACCAAGGTTCTTTTTCTGTAAAAAAGCGATCTTGATTGTGCATTTTAATCTTATCTAAATGGGCAATGATATCAAAATTTTGTGTTTCAATCATTTCATAAGTTTGTTCCCAAAAAGCAGTTACTGCTTTTCGAATATCATCATGAAAATAATTCTTCAATCCATCATCATAGATTTGTTGTTTAGAACCATCAATAAACCATAAGGGTTGATTTTGGCCGGTACTTACTAAATGGACTCCACCAATAATTAAATCTAGCTGATATGTTTTCTTAAAAAAATGAAAAGGTTTTGTTTCATACGGAATAAAATCACATTCCAGACCTTTCCACAATTTGATTGCGGGAAATTGCTTTTGGAGAGAATCAATCTCTTCAATATACTCAGAAATCCTTTCCTCTTTTATCGAAAAATTATTCTCTTTTTTGAGAGGTGCATGGGAAGAAAATCCAAGATGGTCAAAGTGCAGATCGATCCCTTTCTGAACAAACCGGATCATCTCCTCTTTGCCATCACAATAAGTTGTATGAGTATGATAATTACATTTCATGTTTTTTAACAGTGCTAAAGATTTTTCCTTGATGTAACTGTGTGATAATTTCCGCATTATCAGGAATTTCTGATCCATTTTTTAATGCTTTACCATTCCAATAAGTGATACTATACCCTCTTTTCATGACATTATCAGGATGGAGTAGTTCAATTTTTGTTTCAGCTTGTTGCAAAAAGTGATTATGTTTATCTATCAATCTATTACTAGCTAATTTTATAGTTTGTAAATTATGATCTAATTCTTTTTTCTTTTTTGAATTCCATTTTTCATAAGAGAGTTGCATCATATTTCCAATTTGAGAGAAGAAAATATCTTGATCTTTAAGTATTTCCAGTGTCCCTTTAACAATTTTAGATTGTAAATCTTCCAGTTGAATCGAAAAATTATGAAACTGCTGGATCAAGAAATATGCAACTTCTGTAGGAGTAATTTTATTTTGATACGCTACCATATCGGTTATTGTATCATTAGAAGAGTGCCCAATTCCTGTAATCACAGGAAGTGGAGATGAAGCTACTTTTGAAGCCAATTGGTAATCATCATAACAACTCATGCCTACATCACCACCACCACCTCTGACTATCACAATACAATCAAATTGATGAGCTCTATTAGCAATCATTTCGAGTTGATGAACTATAGAAATAATCGCTTTATCTCCTTGTAAAATGGAGGGAAACAGTTCACATTGAAATTTATAATTCCAATTATTTTGGTTTAAAGTAACCATAAAATCATGGTATCCTTTACTTGTTTCAACAGAAATAATCGCTATTCTTTTAGGGACTGGAGGTAAGAATTTGTGTTTATTGGCAGTAAAAATTTGCTCTTTTTTCAATCTTTGGATCACCTCTTGTTTATTTTTAGCCAACTCTCCCAAAGTGTAAGTAGGCTCAATATCCTGAATATGAAGACTTAATCCATGTTGAGTACTAAACTCAACTGTAGCTAAACAAAGAATTCCAATATCCTCTTTTAAAGGTTCTCCTGTGATTTTGATAAATCGATCATTAATCTCTTTAAACTGAGTTGCCCAAATAACAGCTCTCAATTGGGTCTTGATTTTTCCATTCTCTTTCTCTACTAACTCAGGATAACAATGTCCCGAATGAGGATAATAGTTCAACTTTAGAATTTCAGCTTTGATATAATATGCTTTTGTATAATTCTTAGCAATCACACGCTCGATACTCTTAGAAATTTCTGAGAGAGAATAAACGGGTCTTTCATTAAAAGTATCTCTTTGAGTAGACATGTTGAATTTTTTAATTCCAGTTGAATTCAATACCTTTTCTGACTGTTTTTAGAATCTTTCCATAAAGTTTTTGCCCAATAAATGGTGAGTTAACAGACTTTGATTCAAAAAAATCTTCAAAAACAGTAAACTCCGTTTCCAAATCAAAAATGGCAAAATCAGCATCCATATTTGGTTTCAAATTTCCTTTGTTCAGTTTCATCATATGAGATGGATTAGTGGACATTTTTTGAACCAATTGTTGTAATGTAAGGTGATTGTTTTTCACTAATTTTGTATAACATAATGGAAACGCAAGCTCTAGACCAATCATTCCCGGAGCTCCTGCTTCTTTTTCCTCTAGTGTATGAGGGGCATGATCGGTTGCGATAGCACAAGCAACACCATCCTGTAATGCTTTAATAAGGGCAGAAATATCAGCTTCATCTCTTAAAGGTGGATTCACTCTATAATGTTGAACTTGCTCACCTGTCGCAAAAAGGTGATGTGGCGTTACTTCACAAGTAACATGATGTCCCTCTTTTTGTGCTTCTCGAATGGCCTCAATAGCTTCTTTTGTACTTACATGACAGAAATGCAAATGTCCTCCAATCTCTTTAAATAGGGCAATATCTCTGAATGTCATATTGTTTTCAGCTATTCTCATATCAATTTTAGAAAACTTTGAATCTTCAGCATGGCACATAATAGCAGCATTCTTTTCCTTACAAATGGTAAAAATCTCTTTCATAACCTCATCATCATTAACCCCTTTGCCATCGTCGGTAACAAAAAGCACTTCCCCTTTTTGAAGCGTTTTTAAATGTTCAAAATCAATACCTTGAAGATTTTTCGTCATACTTAAAGTTTGATTGACTGAAATTAGACCGATTTCATTGGCTCTGGCTTGAACATCATGTACAATTTCAATAGAACTGCAGACAGGCTTTGTATTAGGCATCAAATTAACGGCAGTATAACCACCTTTAAGAGCTGCTCTGGATCCGGAATGAAGATCCTCTTTGTAAGTAAACCCGGGGTCTCTAAAATGAGCGTGAAGGTCTGTAAATGCAGGAACAAGGATTAGGTTTTGACCATTAAAATCGGTTGCATCAGGATCATCACAAATATGAGCACCCACTGCAATAATTTTTCCGTTTTCAAATTTGATATCTCCTATAAAGTCTTGATTATCATCAATTAATCTTATATTTTTATACCACATAATTTTATTTTATAGTTTATGCAAAGATAGTAAATAATGTGCTAATGTGCT